>DAHVOT010000063.1 GCA_027318675.1 archaeon
TGGAATTAAACAAAGAAATAAATTGGTATCCTTCCCATATTAAAGATGGAAGATTTGGAAAATGGCTTGAAGGAGCTAAAGATTGGGCACTTTCAAGATTTAAATTCTGGGGAACACCTTTGCCAATCTGGAAATGTGAATGCGGTAAAGAAAAGATAATTGGAAGTGTTGAAGAACTTAAGAAAGAAGCAATAAAAATACCTAAGGAAAAAATAGACTTACATAAACCTTGGATTGACAAAGTAAAATTAAAATGCTCATGCGGAAAAGAAATGAAAAGAGTTCCAGATGTTATTGATTGCTGGTATGATTCTGGAAGTGCTTCATTTGCTCAATTTCATTATCCATTTGAAAATAAAAAAGAATTTGAAAAAAGATATAGTTATGATTATATTGCAGAAGCAATTGATCAGACTAGAGGATGGTTTTATACATTACATGTTTTAGGAACAATACTATTTGATAAACCTACTTACAAAAACGTAATTTGCATGGGGCATATTGTGGATGAAAAAGGAGAAAAGATGTCCAAATCCAAGGGAAATATAATAAAACCAAGAGAAATAATCGACAAGGCAGGTGTTGATGCTGTAAGACTGCAATTTTTGACTTCAGATGTTGGAAATCAAAAAAGATTTTCTTATGATTTGATGAAAGAGAATGTTATGGGTTTTTTGAATGTTTTATACAACTGTAATACTTATTATAAACAGTTAGAGAATAAAAAATGTTCTCATAAAGTTGAAGATAAATGGATATTAAGTAGATTAAATAATCTAATAAAAGAAGTTACAATTGATTTAAACAATTATGAATTAAACAAACCTTTTGAGAAAATAAATAATTTTGTAGTGAATAATTTTTCAAGAGGATATATTAAGATAACAAGAGACAGAGAAGATACAAAAGAAATTTTGGGAGAAGTTCTTGAAAAAGTTTCACTAATGCTTGCACCTTTTGCCCCTTATATTTCAGAATATGTTTACAGTGAATTCTCAAAAGAATCTGTTCACCTTTCAAAATGGCCAAAACAGGATGAAAAGAAAATAAATTTGGAATTAGAAAAAGAGATGGAATCAACAATGAAGGTTATTGAACTTGGCTTATCTGAAAGAGATAAAGCTCAAATTGGATTAAAATGGCCTTTGCAAAAAGCAACAATATCTGGAAAATACCTTGATTTTGAAGAAGAATTAATTGAAATATTAAAATCTCAATTAAATGTAAAAGAAATTGTCATTGAAGAAGAGGAGGAACTAAAAGTAGTTCTTGACAAAGAAATAACTCCAGAATTAGAATCAGAAGGATATTCCCGTGAGATTTCCAGACAAATTCAGGAATTCAGAAAAAAATTAGGATTAAATAAAAAAGAAAATATTGAGCTATATATAGCAACTAGCGACGATTTTAAAGAAATAATTCGCAGCAAAATAGATTTTATTAAATCCAGAACTAACTCAAAAAAACTGGAATTTGTTGCAACCCTCCAGAAAGAAAAATTTAAAAACACTGTAGAGTTTAATATTAAAGATAAAAGAGGGGAGATGGGAATAGTCCTAAAGTGACTACCTACCGGTAATTCAAAAAATTTACTCTTTTATTATAACAAAGCTTAAAAGGAGATGTTGCTAAACAAATATAGACAAAATGATAGTAAAAGATGAATTCCTAAGTAGGTTGAGAAAGATTTTTGACTTGAACCTATATGAGGTAAAGGTTTGGACAGCTCTTTTGTCGAGGGGAACCTCAACAGCAGGGGAACTAAGTAATATTTCGGATGTACCTCGTTCAAGAACATATGATATCTTAGAAAGCCTTGAAAAAAAAGGATTTATTGTTATGAAACTTGGCAAACCAATTAAGTTTGTAGCGCTTAAACCTGAAGAAGTTGTTGAGAGAGTTAAGAAAAACCTTATTAAATATGCTCAAGAAAGAACAAAAAGACTTGAAACACTTAAAGATGATGAAGTTCTTGAAGAATTAAATGGATTATTCACTAAAGGAATAAAGTTTGTTGAACCAAGTGAATTATCAGGAAGTCTTAAAGGAAGACAAAATTTATACAATCATTTAGATATGATGATTCGTGATGCTGAGAAGACAATCACAATTGTTACGACAGAAGAAGGTCTTAACAGGAAACTTGAAGCTTTGATGCCTGTTCTTGAAAAAGTTAAAAAGAGAGGGGTTAAAGTAAGAATTGCTGCACCTATAAACAACAACAATATAAAATATGCAAGAGAATTAAAGAAAGTTGCTGAAGTAAGAGAAATGGAAGGAATAAGAGCAAGATTCACAGTTGTTGATGGAAATCAGATAATGTTTATGCTTTTAGATGATGAAAAGTTTCACCCTAATTACGATATTGGTGTTTGGATTAACACAGAATTCTTTGCTCAGGCATTGGAACAGATGTTTGAATTAGCTTGGAAAGAAATGAAGCAAGTTAAGTAAACATTTACTGAATTATGTAAAATCAAAAGATATAAAAAAGGTGGTTATATGGATAAATTATGAAAATTAAAAAAGGTGCAAATAAATCTTTGATGATTGGTTTAACTGTTTTGATTGTTTTAATTCTTGCAGTAGGAGCATATTTCCTGTTCAAAGAACTTAAACAATCTAAATCAGAAAAAGAAATGGACATCTTTCAACAAGGATTTAACTACGGATATACAAGTGCTGTAATCCAGATAATAAATATATCTGATGGTTGCCAGCCTTTCCCAGTATATCTTGGAAATGAAAGTAGAACCCTTGTTTCAATGGATTGTTTACAAAAGATGATTTAAAATCTGAAAGGAGGTGAGAATGGCAAAAAAGAAACAAGAAAAGAAAGTCGTTAATAAAGAATCTTGCGAGGTTAGTACTTGTAATTGTAGGAATTTCATGATTCGTATAGGAGCTATGGCATTTATTATGTTTATAGTAACTGTATGGGATGCTGTTGGAAACTGGCTTTTAGGTGTTCCATGGTGGGTATATTTGATAATATGGGTATTGTTCTGCGGTGCAGCTATGGGCATGAAAAACAAGTGCTGGTGTTGCAAGAAATAAATTAATT
>DAHVOT010000064.1 GCA_027318675.1 archaeon
AAACTTCTGGAAAGTTCTTCCAATTGGAAGTGGAATAAATTTTTCAAATAATAGAATTAAGAATATTGATAAGATAGATACATTTGGCTATGAATTTAAGTCATTTTTACATAGTATTTATGCATTCGCAGGCATTGCTGCTGTTGGAGGTTATTTATCTGCTGCTATTGGTACAAGTGAATGGAAACCTAAAGAAATAAATAAATATTTCAATGAACTTAATCAAGAAGCTAATATAGAAAGAGAAAAAATTAGATTAATTAATGAAGAATATTACAAGATGATTGAAAAAGAAAATCCAGAAACATTCCAGGATTCATTGGATATTTACTTGAAATATGGATTTCCTATTAAACTTGTGGAACCTACACCTGAACAAAGAAAATCAGCTTTAGAGAGGATGACAAAGGAGAAAATGAAAAAAGGATTAATGAGAAAAATTGGGGCAGGAATTTTAATTGCTGGTAACTTAGGATTGAGTTCATGTAATCAAAAGTATGTTATTGATGGATATGAAACTGTGTATAATTCTACTCTTAATGATATTAAAATAACTAAAGAAAAAGATAAAATATTTTACGATGGAGCAATGGAAAGAGATAAAGATAATCTAAACAATGATAGTCTATTGTATGTGCAAATTAACTTTGATAGTTATTTTCCTGATGATACTCTTGTTTATCCTACTGGCGCAGAGATGTTCAAATATTTAAAACAAGAAATACGAAAGCAGAAACAAGAACAAGGTTTGAATGCATTGGGAAGAGATGTTGAAGGAGGGAAAAAGTAAAAGATAAAATGACAAAACCAGAATGCAAACTAAAAAAAGCAGACTTCATACCTGTTTATGGTGCGATAAAATACTTCAATAGGACAATGGAGTATCAAGTTAACATGAAACCTCTCTCAAAAGAGAATCTACAAATTGAATTAAATGGTTTTGTTCTGGGAATGTATAATGTTATTGCTCTTGGAGCAGGAAGTATTGCAGCAGGTGCAGCAGCATTTGGATTGGAGAGTCTTTTAAAATGAGAATAGTCCAATGCTTAGGGGGATTAAAGTTAAATGAAAACAATTGAATACAACTTATTATCTTTTCCTGGTGAAAGTCTTCAACTTCCAAAAGAAGCTGTTAATATAGGAAATGATTTTATTGAGAAGATAAAAAAATCCAAGAATATGAGTGATTTATTTAAAAGAATCAATGAATACCCTGCTCTCAGATTTATTGCAAGCCAAAGAGGGCAGCTTTTAAGAAGAGCAAATTATGTTATGGTAGCAAAAGCTGAAAGTCCTAGAAAAAAATCATTCATAGACCTTATTTATCTTGAGCTTGGAAGCCATTATGCTTTTAGAAACGGAGGAAAAACAAAAAATTCTGAAATGTGGAATAAGATGAATACATTTTATTCAAGATTATACGATACTAAATT
This sequence comes from archaeon, assembly GCA_027318675.1. GTDB lineage: Archaea > Nanobdellota > Nanobdellia > Pacearchaeales > GW2011-AR1 > MWBV01. Next base: position 1,434 of record DAHVOT010000064.1, read on the forward strand.
CAAGTAAATTAAAATGAAAAAAAATTTAGATAAACTTACACTTGAATCAGTGAACTTAACTGATGAAGATTTGATTGCCATAAATTCAAACAAGCACATCTGTCTTTTAAGAGAGAATCAAGTTTATCAAATAAAGGCAGACCTGAAAAGCATAATGAAAAATTCAGAAAATATTGAGGTTGAATATATGCACAAACTCTGTCTTGATTGTGAAAATGATAAAGATAAAAAATTCATTCCATTAAAGACACTTAGAGAAGTCTACGATATTATGCATAAAGATTGTAAAAAAACAAATAATTATTAAAAAATTAAAATGAAACCAGAAGAAATTGAAGCATTAGATTTGCATCCTGGGCAAAGGATTGAAATGATTTTAAATACATCTATAGGGCCAGATGCATACCCCTTGCCAGACAATGAAACATATCCTAAAATGGTATATTATCAGGGATTAGGTAAAAGCGAACATGGTACATCTTTTTTAGAATATCATGAAGAACCTCATGCAATATTAAGTGTTAATGGTCAATTAGGTTTAAGAGAAGCTGTTAAAGGGAGAAAGATGCTTCCATTAATAAATAAAATTTATCATCTGGAGAGAGTGTAAAATGGCAAAAGAATTAACAGACAGAGTGAAACAAGAAATTGTTGAAAGACAGATTAGTTTTCTTAAAGTCAATCATCCTAATGAATTAGTTAATTATGACAAATTAGGGGAATATTTAAGAGAGAGTCTTGAAGGATATTCTTCAAAAAATGGAGAGATGAATGAGAAAGTAGATCTTGAATTATTAAAGAGTCTAGAAAATGGAAACTCAAAAATAATCTCCAGAATGTTTAATGTTGCAATGGATGTCAATAATTCATTATTTAAGAAAGGACTTGCTTTAGAGAAAGTTACTTATAGGGAAGATGTTAAAGATTCCCATTTAATTAGATTATACAAATATCATGAAGAAGATGGAAGAGAAATTAGGAACTATGGTGAGGGAACATCTCAGTTACTTAAAGCTTATTTAATTAAAAAAGGATTAATTGAAAACAAAGAATAAAATGACAAATGAAGATTTAAATGAAAAAAAATCAAATATGTTTGAAGAGGAAATAAATTTTGATGAAAGAATATTTTATAATAAAATTAGAGGATATTTGAATAAGGACAGCAGGATAAAAGCTCACGCTGGAGAAGGATATACAATTTATTTAACAAAACAATTAATGCAGAATTACATTCCATATACAATAATTTTGTCTAGAAAAGAAGTTGATAAATCCAATAATCCAATTGGTGCTGTTTTTATTGAAAAGAATCATCCTCTTGGAGAAGAAATCAGAAAAAATTTAGAAAAAATAATTAGGGAGAAAACAAATTAAAATGAAAACAGTTGAATACAGATTATTATCAAAACCTGGAGAAAAAATAAAATTGCCAGAAGGGACTCTAGCTCATGCAAGGCATTTTTTTTCACTTGCAGAATCAGCTAAAAATAAAAGAAATGTTTTAATGGAAATGCTAAATGAAGATTCAGTTTTCAAAGACATGGATGAATTCTTAAAAGAAAATCTTTTA
>DAHVOT010000065.1 GCA_027318675.1 archaeon
TCAGGATTTGCATTAGGTAATTCAACAGGATTTGTATTAGGAAATGCTACTGGTTACATCTTAGGATTCAATACTGGAAATACTTCAGGATATAATCTAGGAAACTCAACAGGTTTCACATTAGGTAATACAACTGGATTTAATTATGGAAACATCTCAGGATTCAATCTAGGTAATGCAACTGGTTATATTTTAGGATTAAATGCAAGTAATCTTACTGGATTCAATTTAGGAAACTCTACAGGATTCATGTATGGAAATATTTCAGGTTTCACCTTAGGTAACACTACAGGATTTGTATTTGGTAATAACACAGGATTTACTCTTGGTAACACAACTGGATTTGTATTCGGCAATACAACAGGCTTTGCATTAGGAAACTCAACAGGATATATCTTAGGTAATGCTACTGGATTTACATCAGGTAACACTTCTGGGTTTATACTTGGTAACACAACTGGTTTCATGTATGGAAACATATCAGGATTTGCATTAGGTAATTCAACAGGATTTGTATTAGGAAATGCTACTGGTTACATCTTAGGATTCAATACTGGTAATTCTACAGGATTTACTCTTGGTAATACAACTGGTTATACTTTGGGTTATAATACGGGTGTTAATGTTAGCAATCGCACTTCAGCATCCCTCGTCTTGGATAAGATTGCAAGTCTGCAAAATATAACAAATGGAACTATTTCATATAATATAACTTTAAGATTAACAAACAAAGGAGGAAGCAATTCAACAAATGTTAACATAACAGATTTAGATTATGGTTCTAATAACTTTACAATTGGAAATTTGACAGCAGGAGAATCAGTTACAAGAACTTATCTTATTAATTTCACAAGAAATATGACAACATATTCAAATACAACTTCAATTGCCCATGCATATGGTATAGATTCTTATTCATCTGGACAAATTTTGGCAAATTCTAGTTTAATGAATTTACCTGTGCCATCAAATGAATCTGGACAGCAGTTAACTTTAATTAAGAATGTATTTTATATTAATCAAACGTCAACAACTGTAAATTATACTGTTAGTTTTGAAGTTATTAATTCCGGAGGATCAGATTTAACAGGGATTACAATAATTGATGACGATTTGGGTATTTCTGATGTAATAAGCTTGAGTAAAACACAAAGTTATACCTACTCGGGATCATTAATAATATCTAAGAATCAGGATAATAAAGAGCAAATATTTTCAATAGCAAGAGGAACTGTAAATGCTGTTATTTATTCTTCAAATCAAATAAAAGTTTTAATTCCAGGATATGGTGGAGGTCCAAATGATGTAAGCATTAATGCTCCTACATCTGTTTTTAATAACACCAATTTCAATGTGGATATAACTGTGAAGAATAAAAATAAAGACATAGGCCAGGACTTTGTTGTAACTTATTGGCTCTTGAGCAATGACGAGATTTCAATATATTCAACTGGAGCTCAAACTCTTTATGTTGGAGGAAATGATAATACCAATGCAACTACAATTGTATTCTTATCTCCTGCAATTAATGGAACATATAAAATAAGGGCAAATGTGAGCGGAACAGGAGTAAGTGTTCAAGCTACTGCTTTTTCAACAATTCTTGTTACGTATCCTTCAAATGAAACTGCAAATGAAACTCCAGTAAATCCTCCGCACGGAGGAGGTGGAGGTAGCAGAATAAGCTGTGTATATATCTGGGAGTGTGGTTCTTGGAGCCTATGTGCAGATGATGGAACTCAATCAAGAACATGTACTAATACAGGAACCTGTACAGGAATAGAAGGAAAACCAGCAGAAAAAATGAATTGCTTAGAGGTTTCTTCTGATATTGTATTAAAATTAAGTCAATTAAATTTAACTGAAAATCAAAGTTTAGAATTTAATATTGATTTGATTGAGAAGAAATCCTATGAAAACAAAGATATACAGATAACATATTCTATCTTTAATAAAACAAATATAGAGGTATTCACTAAAACAGAGACTCGTTCACTTGAGACAAATATAAGTTATAAGGAGATTTTGGATGAATTAATGCTTACTCCAGGAGAATATACATTAAAAGTACATATATTCTATGGCAACTCTCAAAGTTCAGAAGAGGTACAATCATTTATTATAAAAGAAGAAGGTAAAAATAATATTGGAAGTAAATTACTTCTTGAGTTAACACCCGAAACAAATTTTTTAACTTACTTGGCAATATTTGTAATCCTTATCTTATTAATATCACTTTTTGTTATTATAAAAAAGAAGAGAGATGTTGATGAAGTTGACGTATTGATAAAAGAGGGAAAAAGGTATATTGACAATGAAAATTTTGATGAAGCATTAGATGTCTATCCTGTTCTTAAGAGCTTATATAAGTCTAAGTACAAAGGTAATCCATCTGCTTATGAAAAAATTATTTCTTATTCCCAATTTCTTTCAAAAAGTGTTAAAGATAAATTAAAAAAGAATAAGTTCTCATAGATAAATATCACTAAGTTAAACCTTAGGATTATAAATAGTTAATATTTACTTAAGAAATGAGAAAAAGTTATGTTAAGGCAATTTTATTCTGGTTTGTATTGTTAATTATTGCATTAATTAATGCCACAATAAGAGAATTGACTTATAAACCTCTGCTTGAGCCTTATATAGGCATTTGGGCTCATCAAATAAGTTCAATCACAGCAATAATCTTCTTTTTTATTGCAATCTTCTTTTTTATTAGAAATTCTAAAGAAAATTTTTCTAAAAAACAACTTATTACTATGAGTTCAATTTGGATTCTACTAACAATATTGTTTGAAACTTTAATGAACTTCTTTTGGAGAAAGATCTCATTAATTCAAACTTTGCAGACTTATTATTTTTGGAATGGTGAAGCTTGGATTTTTGTTTTAATTTCTCTTGTAGTTTCTCCGCTAATTGTAAGAAGAATTTTAAAGAAGAAGTAATTTTTATAAACTTCTTTATATTTTATTATCTATGAACTTCAGACCAA
>DAHVOT010000066.1 GCA_027318675.1 archaeon
AAGAAAGCACAATAACTTCCAGATTGTGGAGAATTAGACCCCTGAGGAGCATCACTTCCTACTTCCCAACCAGAACCAGAGGTTGTCCAGCCCGTTAAATTTCCAAATTCAAATCCTCCATTAATCATTAATTCATTGGTCCAAGCCATACCTGTAGGTTCCTTCATACAAGTTCCATTACTAACTTGACAAGTATATCCTGTTGAACAACTTCCACAATTAACAGTTCTTGATATTCCACAATTATCTGAAGCTGTTACACTTCCACAATTTTTATTTAATCTAGTGCAGAATTGAGTATTTGTCTCAGGAGTACATGAACACATATTAGTAGCATTACAAGTATATCCAGCTGAGCATGTACCACAATTAGTATTTACACCACATATAGTTTGATTTCCACATAAATATTTTAAAGATGCACAAGTATCTGTACAATTAATAGGATTTGCAATACAAGTTCCATTTAATTGGCAAGTAAATCCAGTGGAGCAATTTCCACATGTTAATGTTCCACCACATCCGTCAGAAGCTGTTCCACAATTTCTTTGTAATCCTGAACAAGTTGTCGGAACACATGGTTTTAATATACAAGTTCCATTTGCTTGACAATTATATTCGCTTGAGCATGTACCACAATTTATACTCTCATTGCAAATGTTTTGTATTCCACAATTATATCCAAGAGAAGAACATGTATCTGTACATCCTGTTTTAATGCATAATCCGGAATTACATTCATATCCTGTTTGACAATTTCCACAAACAACAACTTCTCCACAAACAGTCTGAATTCCGCATTGATAGGCTAAAGATGAACAAGTATCAGTACAAGTTTCTCCCCCAGAACCCCCACCTCCTCCACCGGATGATGTTTTTTGTTTAATACATTTATAATTCAAACATAAATATCCTGCACTGCATCCACTTCCACATTGCATTCCACAACCATTTAATCCGCATTGAGCCTTAGGAGGACAATAATTAGAACAAGTATTTGGTGTTCTATACTCATCTTTAACATTTCCAATAACCTCTGAACCCTCTTCATTAATATAAATTGGTGTAACTGAAACTTTTTTCACACGTGATGCATTCATTGAAACAAAATTCAAAGAAAAATTTCCTGTTTGATTTTCAGGCATTGAAGTATTAACTCTTACAACTTCAACTAAACTTCCATCACTCACAGCAAAACTAAGCCCTATAAATTCTCCTTCTCCCTCTCCTCTCTTCAAAGTTAAATCTAATGTGCTATCATCAACTGTCTTTACTTGTGATATTTTCAAATCAATATTTTCATCAGTAAAAACTTGCTGATTCTCCGAAGTTCCTCCTCTTAAAATAATCCAGATTATTACACCTAATATTATAATTAAAGAACCAATTAGTAAATTAATAGTGAGTCTTGACAACTCCCCCTTTTTTTGCATTATTTATACACTAATTATGTATTTAAAAACATTTATTAATTTAGATTTTCTATCTATTAAGTATGAAAGAAGTGATTTCAAGTATTTTAGTACCTTTAATCAAGAAAGAAGGATTTTCAATAAAAAAAGAAGAAGTAGAAAAATTAATTGAAATACCTCCTTCTCTAGATATGGGAGATTATGCTTTTCCTTGTTTTTATTTAGCATCTAAATTAAAATCTCCTCCAGACGAAATAGCCCTTAATTTAAGAGCAAGTATAAAAAAAATACCTGAAGGGTTTGATGACATACAAACACAGGGCTCATACATAAATTTTTTTTTAAACAGAAAAAAAGCTTCATTACACGTCATTAACGAGATAAAGTCTTCTGGGGATTCTTATGGTAAACCTCTCTCAGATTATAATGGAAAAACAACAATGATTGAATTTCCTTCTCCAAACACAAATAAACCTTTGCATTTAGGACATCTAAGAAATATGACTATAGGAGAAAGTGTTTCAAGAATATCCGAGTTTGCAGGAGAGAAAGTAATTAGAGCTAATTTAAACAATGACAGAGGAATCCATATTTGTAAATCAATGGCAGCATATGAATTTTATGGAAAGAAAAGAAAACCAAATCCTAAAAAACAAAAATCAGACCATTTTGTTGGAGATTTTTATGTTATGTTTAATAAAAAATCAAAACAAAATGCCAAATTAGAATTAGAATCTCATAGATTATTACAAAAATGGGAAGAGGGTGACAAACATGTTTTAACACTTTGGAAAAAAATGAATAAATGGGCTTTGGATGGATTTAAGGAAACATACAAGAAATTCCAAATAAAACATGACGTTGAGTTCTTTGAAAGCGAAATCTATAGAAGTGGAAAAGAAATTGTCATGAAAGGAGTTAAGGAGGGTATTTTCACAAAAAAAGAAGATGGTTCAGTCGTGGCTGATTTAAAGAAAGAGGGATTTGGAGAAAAGGTTCTCCTTAGAGGAGATGGAACTTCAATTTATATGACTCAGGATTTATATTTAGCAAAATTAAAACAGAAATTGCATAAAATTAACAAATCAATATATGTTGTAGGAAATGAACAGAATTATCATTTTCAGGTTTTATTCACACTCTTAAAAAAATTAGGATTTAATACAAATGAATTAAAGCATCTTTCATATGGTTTAGTTAATTTGCCCGAGGGAAGAATGAAATCCAGAGAAGGAACAGTAGTAGATGCAGACGATTTAATTAAAGAAGTGCAGGATCTTGTTAAAAAAGAACTTAAATCAAGAGAAAAAATATCAAAAAAACAACTTGAAGATAAAAGCTTGAATATTGCATTGGCTGCAATAAAATATCTTCTTTTAAGAGTGGATACCAAAAAAGATATGGTATTTAATCCAAAAGAATCAATAGATTTTGAGGGAGATACAGGACCTTATCTTTTGTATAGTTATGCTCGTGCTTGTAGTATCTTGTCTAAATTAAAAACAAAAGAATCTTCTTCTACAACAGGAGAATTTAAAGAACTTGAAGAACAAGAAGTAACTCT
>DAHVOT010000067.1 GCA_027318675.1 archaeon
AACAATTTTGCTGCTCCTTCATAAATAGAAGAAACTCCTTTAAGAGAATTAATTAAATTTACATTTTCAGCAGGAGTTAATCCTCGATGAGAACCACTAGGTATAACAGTTGTTGAAACACCAACAAGTTTATCTTTATCTGTTCCCCATTTCCATCCATCAGGATTAATAAGTTGATAATATATTGGAGAAATCTTTGCATCTCTAATCTCAACTTTAAACATTCCGTATCTATCCATTGTAGTTACAACATCTTTTTCAACTGTAAGACCTTGTGTTGCTCTACTTCCATAATGTACTCCAGAATCTCTATAATATGAAGACAATTCTTTATTAAATACTCCTTCTTTTTTGGGGTTAGTTGTCCTTTTTATAAGCAATTCGATCCCTCCTAAATAATCCTTGCCTTCTAAAGACTTAACAAAATCTATACTAACTTCATCAAGTTGTCTGTGTGTTCCATCTGCAAATGTCTTTGTGTCCACAAATGTCTTTGTATCAAACCATTCTCTTCCATTAGGAAAATTTGGGTCATTACAACTAGGATTAAATGCTGTTTCTCTTCCTGTTTCTGCAATTGCCCAGTGCCATTTTGAATTAAAGAATTTATAACACACATTTGTTTCTGATGAACCATCTTCAAATTCAATTGCAGGTGAAACATATCCTCCACTCAAATCCTCATCATCTACATCAGGTTCAATTGTTCCTTCTGGAATTTCAAATACATCTGTACATGCTGCTCTATATACATGAGTTATATACCATGTTGTTCCAAATGGATTAGAATAAGTTCTATATTCAACAGGACCTCCTGTTCCAGAATCATGAATAACTCTTATTGAAGTTCCATCATAATTTGAAAAAATTGTTACATGCTGAAATTCATCAGCATCTTCATTGCTAGCACAGAAACTCAATCCCTGACATCCCCAAACAATTACATCTCCTTCTTTTAATCCTGTTTGCCAATCCGACTTAGGAATTTCAGTATATCCTCCATTAACCATAAGAGGTATTAATTCTACTATTGCATCTCTATCTGAAGTAGCACTTGCTAAAGGATCATTTCCTAATGCAGGTAATGCTCCTGCTTCAATTAAAACATTTGAAACAAATGTTGCACACACATTATCATTAACCCATTGCCCATTCTGTAATCTGGTGGTATCTCTTCCTATTTTGTTTTGTGCAATAGTCAAAATTCTCTTTCCAAGAATAGATTCATCGCACGGAGCATTCAACAATTTATCTTCTTCTTCTTTCAACTTAATGAATTCTTCAAATGAGCTTAACGACAATGTAGCATAAGCTTTTCCTCTCTGGAAATACAAAAATGCTTTTTGATTATTATAAAATACTTTTCCACTCTCAAGAACAGTCTTAATTAATTCTAGTTTTTTAGTTGCATTTGTTTCTTCATTAATTTCTGTTTTTTTAGCATTAAATTCTTCAATTGAATAATAAGATTTAGATAAATATTCAAAAGAATTCTTATCTATATCTTCTAAAGCCTCTTCTTCTAAGTCAAGGAACTTCATTGCTTCTTCAACACTTTCTGTATCAATCCAGCATCCAATATTTTTATTGTCACAATATCCTACTTTTTTCCACCTTGCAGTTTCAGTTCCAACAAAAGGATCAGAACCTGAACCCGGACTTTCTGTAGCACATACTCTTATTATTCCTTGAGAATAAAGTTCTGCATTAAGCAAATTATCTGCTGCACTCTGAGCATTTAAATCCAAAAGACTATATATGCTTGCGCTTCCACTTGTACAATCTTCTTTTGTTTTAATATCTGAAGCATTAGCTTGATCTTTAACATACAAATCACTTAAGTAATTAACAGCAAAAGAACTTGAAACTTCTTTAAATCCACATTCCTCTCTTCCATTAACTGTAATACACAAGGTATTATATCCTGAAGGGGCTGTAAAGTCAATTGCTTCATCAGCAAATTCTCCTCTTGGAATATATCCAGAATCAACCATTCTATTTGAAGCAGTATCTTGATAATAAGAACTTCCAGAACCTCTAAGATAAACACTATAATATGCTCCTGAATCTGTTCCAGCATAAATATGGAAATAAACTTTATAATGTGAAGTAGGAGGATTAGTTGAAGTTGTCATTGATGTTTCTTCAAATTTGCCTGTAAACTGAAAAGGAGAATCAGGTGCAATTAAATTAGACAAGAAACTTCCTGAATCAGGATAAACAACAGATGCAAATGACCCGCAAATTGCTCCTCCAATTTCCTCAGTTGAACGTGCTTTAAATGCTCTATAAGAATTTTCAGCATAATATTGAGTAAAATAATCAATTGAATTCTGTGCATTCTTCAATGCTTCTCCAAATGTTTGATATTCACCTCCCCCTCTTGATTTAGAGCCAATTACTTTTTCTATAATCTTAGGTCCCATTAATTTAACCACAGGTATTGCCTGCTTCCAGAAAAATTCACAAAGATAAATACTATGCATCTCATCACATATTCCAACAGTCTCTCCTGTATCTATTCCTTTTTGAAGGCACTCTGCATATGCTTTTTTAACTGATATCCAATTCTCAATTCCTGCATTTATTCCACTTAAACAAAAAGGAACATAAATATCTCCTCCTTCCCATTTAGCATTTGGATAACATAAAAATAAACTTCCCACAACACCAGTCTGAATTACATCAGTAACAGGATATTTTCCTCCAAAATCACATCTTGAACTCGGACAAACAACAGGATCACACACATTAAATAAAAGTGTACAATCTTCAACAGACATATAATCAGTGCACTCTCCTTGAGGAGTTTCCTTTAATGGTTCTCCAACTTTAACATCTCCCACATTTGCATTTATATAAACTTTAGTTACACCTTCTTTGTATCTCTT
>DAHVOT010000068.1 GCA_027318675.1 archaeon
ATTATATATATTTTACATAGGAAACTTTATTAATTTTCTTTACGCGATTATTAAATGAATAAAAAAGAGGGTGGCTATTCTCAAAAAGCAGCAATAATAGCAAAGAAGGAATTAAAAAAACAAAAACAAGAAGACAGAACAGAATTTTTCTTGCTATCTTTTGCATTATTATCTACATTTATAATTTGTTTCCTTTTTATAACAAATGTTCTTTCTACAGGATTTTTAACCTATGTTCCTTCAAAAGCAGGATACATTTCTGAATTGAACGTAACAATTAAGTTTCAGACTTCGTATTGGCACGGATTATATGGTCTAGCATTAAGAGTTCCCGGATATACAGAACTTATATTTGAAGATTTTAATTCAGGAGAGATTTCTAGCACAGGTTTATTTTTTGATTGTATTCAACAAGATGCTCTGGGGGGAAATGAGATTTATGCATCTACCTCTCCAATTATAGATTTTGCTTCTTTAAATCCTGCCACAGTTTCTCAAGTGGATTCATTTACTGGTTGTACTTGGGGGATAGATTGTGCTTCAAACACGTTTACAGAAACAATGTGGGTTATGGTTGGAAATAGAAATATAACAAACATTCCTTCAACCCACACATATAGATGGGATGGAGATTATGGAATTTTTGATATAGGTGTTTTAAATGATTCAGAAAATTTAGTTTATGTAACACACATAGAAGCATTACAAAAAGGGTATAGTCCAGATTCAACAGTTAACTTTCAGATGCTTTTACCGATGTTACCTTCTTCAACACAAAGATATTATTTTTTCACAGATCCTTATGATGAGTGTCCAGAGGGAGGGATGGGAGAAGTTATTGTTACAACAGTTCATGGTTATGTTAAAGACACAAATGGATTTCCATTAGAAAATATAACTGTTGTGATTGCAGGAGCAAATTACACCACAGGCCCAAATGGAGTATACAATATTACTTTGGACTTGATGCCAGGAAGCCATAATCTAATTGCATATGGAGAAGGATACGATGAGTACTTTTCAAATATTACAGTTAACTTCTCAAATTATATGGTTTACAAAAATATAACGATGCACGCAGCTACACCAAGTACAGGAGAAGTAATTTTTCCTTTTGTTTGGGGATATGTAAATGATACTCTAGGTAATCCATTAGATGGAGTAAACATCTATCTTGCAGGAGAATCAACTGTTACAGATGAAAATGGTTATTATTCTCTTAATCCAGAGATTATTCCTCAAAATTATCCTATAATTGCAACAACCTTGGGATTCAATAATTATTACGCGATATTATTTTTCTATCAGAATACAACTAACTTCAATCATAACATAACTATGACTTTAATTAATTTGGGTCAAACAAATAATCCTTATCCAACTGGCCCATATGAAGAAGAACCAGGAGAAGAAATTCAAAAGATAATAGAAGAGATCCAAAGAACAGGAGAAGATTATTGGATAAGTACAAAAGACATTTTCAAAGAAATAAGGCAAAATACATTTGTAGAAGACACCATTGGAATTTATAATTTCAAGACTACAAATATGAACCTTCTCATATCTTTATCTTCGGAGATAAGCGATTTTGTAAAATTAGATAGAGATGCTTTGATACTTGAACCAGGAAAAGGAGAAGAGATAAAGATAACTTTTTATGGGACAAAGCCAATTGGAACATATGAAGGAATTTTAAAATTATCTGGAGATGTCGAGAAAGAAATACCTGTAAAGATAAAAATTATTGAAAATAGGCTTCCAATAGAAACACTTTTATTGTCAATAGATTTGTTTAAGAATATTGTGAATCCAGGAGAGAATCTCAATTACAAGCTTAATCTTCAAAATCTTTTAATAGATCAAGAATACAAAGTTGTTTTAGAAAAACTTATTATTGGAGAAGAAGACTCAACGGTTTATTATAGGGAATTGCAAGAAGTGGAAATAAGGAAGGCGTTATCTATTGTTGATCACATAAACATTCCTTCTAATTTCTCAGAAGGAGATTATTTGTTTGTAGTTAATGCAAAATATCTTGGGTTCTCTTCAAGTGTTACTGCGCCTTTTTCAGTTCGTAGGCCAATTTATCTTTATTCTTTTTTAGGAATACCTCTTTGGGTATTTTTTGCAATACTTTCATTTATTAGTTTTGTTTTATTAAATATATTTATTTATAAAAGATACAAGGAAAAAAGAAAAAGATATGGTATCTCTCTTGACTTGTCTACATTGCCCAAAGCAGATAAAAGTTTCTTCAAATTGGGTTTGATTGCTGAATCTAAGCATCCGGTATATTTAGAACCAGAAAGATTGAAAACTCATGCGATTGTTGCAGGAGCTACAGGTATGGGTAAAAGTATCTCTGCGCAGGTTTTAGTAGAAGAGGCTCTTTTAAAAAATGTTGCTGTGATTGTATTTGATCCAACAGCTCAGTGGTCTGGATTATTAAGAAAATGCGAAGATAAAAAAATGATTTCATTTTATCCTAAATTTGGGTTAAAATCAACTGATGCAAGGGCATTCCCCGGAAACATACGACAAATTTCACATGCAAGAGAAGTAATAGAAATAGAGAAGTATATTCATCCAGGACAGATACAAATATTTGCATTAAATAAACTTGATCCAAAAGATATAGATATGTTTATTGCAAGTGTAATAAGACAAATATTCAAATCAGATCCAAAAGAAGCTCAGGAATTAAAAGTTCTTCTTGTTTTTGACGAAGTCCATAGATTGCTTTCAAAATTTGGTGGAAGTGGAGAAGGTTTCTTGCAAATCGAAAGAGCTTGTAGAGAATTCAGAAAGTGGGGTATGGGAGTGGTTTTAATTTCACAGGTATTAAGCGATTTTGTCGGAGAAGTTAA
>DAHVOT010000069.1 GCA_027318675.1 archaeon
TTAAAATGATATTTAGCAAACTTTATTGCTTCTTTTGGGTGGGTTTTTATTATTTCTAAATTAAATCTGTTTAAAACAACATTTATTAAATATTTTAAGCTCTTTTCTTTTTCTTCCATTTCTTTTAAAAACCCCATATGCTTTTAAATATTTATGAGAAAAAATAACATATCTTCACAAAATCTTTCCAAGGTAGCTGCAAAAAGTTCAATTTATAATCTGGCATCTTTGATAGTTCTTAAATTTGGAGGTTTAATATTCACAATTATTCTAGCGAGAATGCTGCTTCCAGAGCTTTTTGGAGTATATGCTTTAGCACTTTCAATAGCTACACTTGCCTTATCTTTCACAGATTGGGGTATGGAAAACACTTTTTTAAGATATCTTTCTGAATTTTTTGGAAAAAATAATAAAGAAAAGTCTAGAAGTCTTGCAAGATATTTTTTTAGAATAAGGTTAATTTTTATTCTTTTAGTTGTAGTACTTATCTCTGTTTTTGCAAAATATATTTCATATAATATTTATGAACAACCTCTTTTATTCTACCCTCTTCTCTTTTCTTGCTTATTCATAATTGCGGAATCTTTTAGAACTATTTTTGTTATGTTCTTTACAGCAAGAAAGGATGTGAAATCTATCTTATTTTTTGATTTTTCTTCTCAGATATTAAAAATACTTTTTTCAGTTTTTGCAATCTTGATTTTATCGGATAAAATAATTGTCTCTGGAATATTTATTGCATTTTTCATATCTAGTTTTATAACTCTACTTTTAGAGTATTTTATTCTTGTTAAAAAAGATAAGCAAGTTTTATTTGGTAAGAAAATATCTTTTGAAAAGTCAAATATCAAAGATTATTGGAAATTTATGGCATTAGCAACAGTTTCTCTTTCTGTATTTGGTTCAATAGATATATTGATGTTGGGAAAAGCAGTATCCTTAGAATATTTAGCATATTACAGAGCGTCTTTAGGGTTAATAGTTTCTATATCTTCTTTAGTTTCTTTATCTAGTATTTTCTTACCTATTTTTACTCAGATAAAGGGTAAAAGATTTAATCGTGGATTTCACAAAACTTTAAGATATATTTTAATGATCTCAATACCTTTAACTGCAGGAGTTATATTCCTATCAAATTATCTAATTAAAGTATTTTATGGGGAAGAATATCTTTTGGGAGCATCTACAATTTTATTTCTCTCTTTCTTGATAATTACCACTCCTTTAATAAGCCTCTACTCTACAATATTTCAATCAAAAGAAAAATCAAGGGTTGTTAGCAATTCAATAATAATTGCACTTGCAGTGAATATAATCTTTAATCTAATATCTGTATTTATATTTAGACAAAATGATTTATTTGCAATTAATGCAGTAGCATTTTCAACCTCTTTAAGTAGAATAATTCTTCTAATAATCTTGATTTTTAAAGCTAGAAATCAGTTTAATTTTAAAGTAAATGAAATTGGATTAAGAAAGCCTTTCTTGGCAACTTTAGGGATGTCAATATTTCTGTTTATATTTAATAAAATAGTAGATATGAATATCTGGTATGGTTTATTAGAGATATTTATTGGTGTTTCATTATATTTTGGAGTATTGTTTTTACTAAAGGGAATAGATAAAGAAGATTTTAAATTAATTAAAAGCGCAATAAAATGAAAAAGAAAATAAAAATAAATTTCAAGTATTTTGGGCCTGTTTTTAATCCAGAGGACAATTTTTTTACAAATATCCTTAGAGAAATATATGATGTCGAAATAAGTAGCAATCCAGATTATATGTTTTATTCAGTTTATCCAGAGACAAAAGGAGAGGTTAAAGATTTGTCTAAAAAAGGAGACTTTATCAAAAAAATATCCCCTTATCTTTATATTTTACTAAGGAAAGTATATTCTAAATTTAAAATTTTAATTACTAAAAATAAACCATTGGTTCCAAAAGGAGATTTTATTAAAATTTTCTACAATTCAGAACACGTAAAACCAAATATGAAAGAGTGCGATTGGGCATTTGCCACACATTTTGAAGAAGATATAAATAATCCAAGATATATGAGAATTCCTCTAATATTAAAGAACGATTACCAATTAAAAAACTTAGGTTTGCCACCCATTATAAAGAAAATTAATTTAAAGAAAATTAAAAGAGAAAAGAAAAGATTTTGTAATTTTATTTATTCACAAGATGTATTTGAAAGAAATAAGTTTTTTGAAACACTTTCAAAATACAAACATATAGACTCCCCAGGAAGGTGTATGACAAATATGCCTCCAATAAAGGGTAAAAATGCTAAAGAGTCTAGACTCTCTTATAATTGGGTTTTAGACAAACTGGACTTTTTGAAGGAATATAAGTTCACAATAGCGTTTGAGAATTTTTCAAGTCCTGGTTGGGTGACAGAAAAACTAACTCATCCTATGTTGGTTAACAGCATACCAATATATGTGGGACATAAAGATGTTTCCAAAGAATTTAACACTAAAAGTTTCATAAATTACAATGATTTCAGGAGTATGAAAGAATTTATAGACTTCATAATAAAAGTAGATAATGACGATAAACTGTATGAGAAGATATTAAATGAACCATGGTATAAAGAAAATAATTTACCCAGAGATTGGGATATAAATAGAATAAAAAAAAGGTTTAAAGATATTTTTGGTTAATTCTATTTCTCTTGACTTGTTTTTCAACCCAAGTATACGTTTCTTTCATTCCATCTTCTAAAGAGTATTTAGGTTTCCATCCAAGAGAAGT
>DAHVOT010000006.1 GCA_027318675.1 archaeon
TGTATACTGGTTTGCAGTACTACAAAGCTGTTGATTTCCAGAGTCATCTAGGAAGTAAACTACAACACTAACTTTGTTTGGTCCAGTTAAACCACTTAAATCAAAAGGTCCAACTTGTGTAGCTTCTAAAGCATCTAAAGCCTCATGACCTGCTGTTCCGTCGAATTCCCAATCTTCTACTATATTTCCATCTCCTGGAACAGTACCAGTAAATACAAGTTTAACGCCTCCTAAAGGATCGTCCCCACCATTTCTAAAAATAGTTACACGAGCAGCTGCAGGATTAGTAACATCTACGCTTGTAGCTTCAACACTAGCTGATAAACACTTTGAATCAATATCAATCTGTTGTGTTCCTGTTTGCACAACATTTCTGATAACAATCCAGATTATACCAACTGCAACAAGTGTAAGCAAAATTATCAACAAAGTAGCAACAATTGTTGACAAACCTTTTTTATTATTTTTCATGTTCACCTCCTTTCAAACAATTTAAAATGACCATTCAAGGTCTATAGAATAAGAAAAAACACCTATAAAAACCTTTTTGTTTTTGCTTTATTTATTGAAGCTATCAATAATTTTAAAAAATTCCTTGCTGTCAATAACTTTATCCACTTCTGTAAGACCTCTTTGTTCTGCAAACTTTGCAAATGCTTCTGGCTTATAACCTCTTTTTCTAAGAGAAGCTATTGTGGGCAACCTTTCATCATCATCTCCTGTAAATTCTCCTGAATCAATTAAAGAATTTAATTTTCTCTTAGATAAAATCAAATCATTGAATTTAACTCTGCCCATAAAATAAACCCAAGGGAATTTTTTCTTGAAAACATCAAAAATCATTTTTTGTCTTTTAGCATTATCCATATGATCTTTTCCCCGAATAATATGAGTCATCCCAAATTCAATATCATCGACAGAAACAACTAAATTCATTAATGGCCAGACTCTGTATTTTTTCTTTTGTTTAGGATGTTCATGCTCATTTATTCTCGCTAAAGGAAAATCTCTCATAGCTGGATTTGGATCTTGCATTCCCAGATTAGATTTAAATCTGATAACAGCTTCACCTGGTTTATATCCATTTTTTTTATCAAGCATCTTATTCCATCTATAATTATTCTCTTTCAAATCATTATTCCTACATGGACAATTTTCTTTTAATTCTGAAAAACCCTTGAATTTTTCAGAAGAACAAGTACAAACATATGCAACATTTTTATTTATCATCTTCTCAATATAATCGTAATAAAGTTTCATCCTATCTGAAGAATTAATATACTCTGTTATATTTCCAAATGCCCAGTCACAATCTCTTTTAATATTCTTATATGCTTCAGCACGAGTTGTTTCGGGGTCAGTATCATCCACGATAATATAAAATTTACCTCCATACTTTTTAACATATAATGAAGATATCATACATGCAATTATGTGCCCAACATGCATTGGCCCAGAAGGTGCAGGCCTAAATCTCATAACAACACCATTCTTAGGAACATCAGGCAATTCTTCTAATCCTTCTCTTACTTCTCTTTCAGATATAATATCCTGTAATTTTTCATATTCTTTTTTTTGTTCATCCAAGGACAAGCTATTCACAGAATTTACGATTTCATTTATCTTCTTAGAATATTCTTTAACTTCTTCTCTTTTCAAACCTTCAGCAAAAAGTCCAGATATAACTGCTCCCGGATTTGCTTTTCCATTATAATGAATAGCATTTTTCAATGCATATGCCTTTGCTTTTTTTTCAAAATCTTTCATTTTATTCATATCTCCCAGAATTGAGTTTTTTTTCTACAACTTCAATTCTTTGCTGTAATTGATATAATTGAGTTGATAAATCTTCTATTCTATCAGTCATATTCTTAAGTCTCAATGCAAGCCTTCTTCTTTTTTCTTCAGCATCTAAACTCTCTGTTGAAGAGTTAGAAGAAGAATTATCATAAGAATTATTATTTGTACTAAGATTATCTGAATTTCCTGAACTTGCCTGGGAAGTTGAAGAACTTGAACCTCCAAAAAAATTAAAAAAACCACCTAAAGAACTTTCCTGAGTTGAACTAGAAACAGGTGGTTGAGTATTAGAAGTTTCTGAAAGATTATCTTTTATGTTAGCTTTAGACTTCTTTCTTTCATAATAATAATCTTCAGTTAAGTCTACTACCTTATTCCTATTAAAAAATCCCATTATTAATAAAACTAAGGATTATTTTTAAAAGTTATCATTAATCCTATATTAACCAATAAACTGAATAATTTAAAAACAAGAATTATCAAACAATTTTTAAATAAGAAAATCTTTAATTTTACATGGGTTCAACAATAGCAGAGATAATTGGAAGAATAAATCCTAAATACAAAGAAAAACCTTTAGTCTCTCACAGTTTAGGGTACGATTCTGCTGTTGAAACTCTTGAACCAGTATATTTTTTTATACTTGATTTAATGTCTGACTTTGGATTAAAACCTGAAAAATTAATAGACAATTTTTCTTCTTCACCAGGTTCAGGACATTTCGCTGAACTAGGACAAAGAGCAACAGTAATGCAAAATCAGGCAACTAAAGTACTCGGGGATATAAACACTGTATTAAGAAGTGTTCTCAATTTGATTTATGATTTAAAAGAATTCAGAATGAGATTACAAAGTTATGATGATTTAAAAGACTCTGCAAAAAAAGAAGGAGCAATTCTATCTCTTAAACAAATTTGGATGGATAAAGTAGATATACAAAAAGGAAATTCCAGCATAAAGGCCATGGCATTAGGTCAAAGCGGCTTTGTAACATTAATTGATGCTTTTCTTGCATCAAAAGATGAAAAGCATGCACAAACTCTCGATTTAAATGAAAGAGTAAAAAGAATATTAATACCAAGAATAGCTGAATTTAATATCTGGTTAAAACAATCAGAACAAGAATTAAGAAAAAGATACGAACTTGAAAAAAGTTATCTTAAAAGCCAAGTGAATAGTTTAAAACTCTATACAAGATGGGCAAAACCATATCTTAAAGCAGCATATGATTTAGAAAATAAAGATAGTGGAAGAGACCCTGCACTCGTGAAAACATTCAACACACTATTGTTAAACCTTGTTTTAATAGGGAAAAAAGAATTGAATGTACAAGATTCAGCTATGGAAGGGGCACTTCCAAAAGATTTTGCAAAAGAAAAATTTGCAAAGAAATTCAGAAAATATTACAGTTGTGTTGTAGTTGAATTAACTTTCAGAGGAATCCCCCAAAGAGTTTCTCAACAATCACACTATACTTTTGGTGGAAAAGCAGACATTACCTTTAGTGCATATGCTCTAAATGAAGATGAACTAAATCAACTCAATAAAGAATTAGATAAATCAGATTTAGATGATGCTTTAAAACTAATAGAGGGTGCAACAGAATCCAGCCTTGGACAAATAGAAGAAGAAATAAATTTCTTTCTTGAAGAAAAAGATAAAAAACAAGAAGAAAAGGAAATAAGAGACACTTCAAATCCTTTTTTAGCTTTAATAGGATATTATGACAGGAATCAAAGCAAAAAAGAAGAACCAAAAAAGAAAGAAGAAAAAAAAGATGAAAAAGATAAACCAATAAGAAAAGAAGATTGGATAGAAAAAAATCATCTAAGGCCTCTTGCAGAAGAAGCTGCAAAGGCAAATGCAATGAGTTTATTTGATATTTATAAGAAGTCTCATCAAATGGCAAGCTTTACATAATAAAACTAACTCTGTATACATCAGTTTAATTAAATAAACAGAATAAAAACTCTTATATATTTCATTCTCTTCTATAATTAATGCAAAAAAAAGCAAAACCAAGATTATCAGATAGAAGAAAAAAGGAAAAAAATGAAGCCAAAGAATTAAAGCTGATGCTCAGCCAAGAAGAAATAAATTCTTTAGAACAATTAATTAAAGAAGATTCAGGAAAACTTGATTTCTCAGATATAAAAGATTTTCTAAGAGAAAATAATTTTAATACAAAACCTTCACCTTCACTACAAAAAATAAATTCTCCTCAAAAAAATCCTGTAATTCTTGAAAGAGACATTATAACTGGAAATATGTCTATAACAAANCTTGAAGATACAAAAAATGAAAATAATGGAGATTTTAAATATCTTCCAAATGGAATTGAACAAGAAGATAAAAAATACTCTCCTGCATATGGAGAAAGAATAGCAAACTTAGTTCAAAGAAAAGAAATAGAAAAAATTCCCTCAAGAGATGTTTTCAGTAAAACAGAGATAAAATTCAATCCTTCTATGGAAGTTAAAAGCCCTTCTCAAGAGAGTTTTGAAAAATACTCTCCATCTTCATTTAATGTAGAAAGATTAGAAAGAGATAAAAAAGAAAAAAGAGATATATTTGAGAAAAAAGAGATAAAATACACTCCAAGTAGATATTAGAAAAAATAATCCTCTTAAAAAAAATTAAAACCATTAGATTAATAAATTATATATTGTATTATATAATATGGCAAAAGAAGGTGGATATACAATTGAAAATATATATCAAGGGGGATATAGCACTTTAGATCCAAATAAAGCATATTCTAATACTTTTACAGGATACAGAACAAATGTTGGTTCTTTAGGATTAACAACAAATCCTCAAACAGCAAATCAACTAAAAGAAGTATCAGACAAATTGTCCTCTGGTTTAAAAAATGTAGAAATTGAACTTATTTCAACAGAAGTAATGGATTCTATACCCATACAACATCTTAAAGAAATAAATCAATTAAACAAACTTGCTGGAGGAGAAGTTTCAGTACATGGACCAGTTATAGATACTATAGGTATGACTAGAGAAGGATTTAGTGAATTAAACAGACAATTAGCTGAAAGAAAAATAACTGAAACTCTCTTAAGAAGCCATGAATTAAATCCAAATGGAAATATAACTGTAAATTTTCATTCTGCTGAAGGAATTCCAGGTTCAGAATGGAAAAGTCTAGGAGATATTGAAGGAAAAAAACCAAGAGAAGCAAAAAAGATTCTTGCAGTTGAAAGAGAAAGTGGAAGAATGACTGCATTAGAAGAAGACAAAAGATTTTTACCTGGTAAAGATTTATCTGAACCAGAAAAATATTCTCCTGAAGAAAATCTAAGAATTGCGAATTATAATGCTTGGGCAGACTCATTAACTCCAATAGAATTTAACAGAGAGAGTGCAGAAAGAATTCTATCTGATGTACACCCAATATTGGGAGATTTATATAACAAAATAGAAAAAAGTAGAGCCACAAACACACCACTAAATTATGAACTTTCACAAGATGAAGCAGATATGATGAAAAAAATTTACTCTGCAAATGAATATTTAAATGAAGCAGAAAAAAAGGCTAAAAGTAATTTCTCAAGAGCATATGAGCTTGCAAAAAGAGACAATGATAAACAAATAATGGAAATTTTAAATGAAGTATCTAAACAATATGCTAAAACATTAAAGCTAGATAAGGATGGAAATCCAACGCAGTATTCCAATAACCCAAAAGTACGTTCACAGGCTATTTATGAATTAAAGCAAGGACTTGAGATGGTTCGTCCAAAACTTATAATGCCAATAGAAGAATTTGCTGTTGAAAAATCTTCACAAACTTTTGGAAATGCAGCATTCAATGTATTCAATAAATTCAAAGATGTAAATAAAACCCCAATTACACTTATTGAAAATCCTCCTGCAGGGTTTGGATTATCTACTGGGGAAGATTTAAAGAAATTAGTTGTAGAATCAAGAAAACAGTTTGTTGACAGGGCAGTAAAAGAGAAAAACATGAATCCTAAAGAAGCAGAGAAAATAGCTGAAAAACTAATAGGAGCTACATGGGATGTAGGACATATTAACATGTTAAGAAAAGAAGGCTTTAAAGATGAAGATATTATAAGGGAATCAGAAAAAGTAGCTCCTTTTGTTAAACATGTTCACCTTTCAGACAATTTTGGATTTGAACACACTGAATTACCAATGGGAATGGGAAATGTTCCTATGAAAGAGATAATGGCAAAATTAGGTGAAAAAGGATTTGAAGGTAAAAAAATAATTGAAGCTGGAACCTGGTGGCAACAATTCAAAACTTCTCCTATAAAAGAAGCACTTGAAGGATTAGGTTCTCCTATGTATATGACAGGACCAGGACCATATTGGAATCAATCTCTAGGATTACAGCAAAATTACTTTTCAGGTTATGGAATGATGCTTCCTACAAATAATTATCAAACATTCGGAGCAGGATTTTCTCAGCTTCCCCAAGAATTAGGAGGAGAAGTTCAAAGAGGCGGAGGAAGATTCAGTCAGAGAGGAATGGAATAAAATAAGATTAAATTTATTAAGTTAAAACAATTAAAAATAAAATGAGTAAAAAGCAAAAACAAAGCTCAGGGGAAGATTTAAGTCATCAGGCAATAAAATATGGATTAAATAAGCTTCTCTCTTCCAATAGAAATCTAAGAGAAAATTATTCTGTTTTTGTAATGAATAGTGTAGATTACAACAAGATAGATAACTTTCTTTAGGAAGCAAGAACAAGATATGAAAAACAAGATATATCTACTGAAGAAAAAACTAAATTAATTTATCAAGGATTAGCAGATTATGTTGCATCAGCAAAAGCATTAAAGGATGAAACAATTCAAACTCTTTTTGATAAAGGAAAAGAGGGTAAATTAGATAGAAGCTTTTTAGAAAAGATTGTTAATTACTTTAATCCTGGAAAAAGTAAAGGGATAGAATATTTTGAAAAAGCACGTAATGCATACGCGGATATGTATGATATATTAGCACAAAATGAAATCGCACAAGAAAAAATACCTGAATTAACAAAAGCAACAGAATCAATGAAGATGTATGGTTTCTTAGATGTTGCATTGAAAAATTTCAAAGCACATGGTGTTATAGACGATAAAAGATACAAGGAATTATCTAAATCAGTTTATGAGACAGCAGTAACAAGAACAAAAAAAGGAATAAAAGGACTTGAAGATCATATACTAAAAGAAAAACAAGAATTAGAAATGGAAGAAAAAGAAACAGGTAAAAAAGTTGCTGCTGCAATAATTGGTTTCATTGGAACATTCTTAATTTTATCTAATTTAAGCATGACAGGAGCAGTAATAGGAGGAGATTCTACTATTACAACAGGAATTATAGGAATATTCATGATATTTTTTGCATTATTAATTTACCTTAGACCTTTAAAAAAAAGCTTTAAAAAGTAAAATATCCTTATAAAAAAGTAAAAGATGGTGAAAAAGAAACTTAAAAAGATTAAGAAGATTGAAAAGAAAAAAGAAGTTCTTATAAAAGAAATTCCAACATTGCAGTTAAAAACAGAAGACGATATTGCAATGGACTTTGCAGTTAAAGTTTATAAAAAATTCAATAAAGTAGTTAAATCAGTAGTCCTATTTGGCTCAACAACAAAACAAAACGCAACACCTGGTTCTGATATCGATATAATGATAATTGTGGATGATGCTTCAATAAAATGGGATCAAGAATTAATTGCCTGGTACAGAGAAGAACTTGAGAAGATAGTCCAAGAAAGCCCATACAAAAAAGAATTGCATATTAATACAATGAAATTAACAACGTGGTGGGAAGATTTAATGAGAGGGGACCCGACAGTTATGAATATTATAAGGTATGGTCAAGCCTTAATTGATGCTGGAGGCTTTTTCGTTCCAATAAAACAGCTATTAATAGAAGGAAAAATAAAATCAACTCCAGAAGCAATCTATTCTTGCTTACAAAGAGCTCCAATGCATTATGCAAGAAGCAAAGAAGCTGAATTGAATGCTATAGAAGGCTTATATTGGGCAATGGTTGATTCTGCACATGCTGCATTGATTGCAGGTAATGTTTCTCCCCCTTCACCAGAGCATATACCTGGAGAATTAAAAACTAATTTTGTAAGTTCTGGAAAATTAAAAATGAGGTATATAGATTGGTTTAGAGAATTAAATATGCTTCATAAAAAGATAACTCACGGAGAAATAACTGACTTAAAAGGAATAGAAATAGATACTTGGCAAGCAAGAACAGAAGATTTTATAAGAACAATGGCTCAATTAGTTAATGAGCTTATAAAATAAAATTTACCTTAGATTTAACTTGTTCTGAGATTTTATATTAAAATATCTTTTAGTTAAATCAAATGCTTTCATCCCCAATTCTGGTTTATAATGAAGAACTTCTTCAAGTTTATTTCCTTGAAAATCAAAAGAGAGTCTTGAATTAAAATGAGAGTATACTCCCCTTACATTTGAATAAGAAAATCCACTCTCAGCAGAAAAATCATTAAGCTTAGAGAGTCTCTCTTGTTCATCTATCTCTTTAATTCTTTTAGTATCTAGATATTCTTCAGTTAATGAAAACACTCTATCCATAATCTGAAAATAATTAAAATTGATCTTTCCATGTTTTATATTTTGAACTGTTTCTTTAAGAACAGCATATCTACATTTCCTATATGCTTCTCTTACCTCACTTAGAGGCAATTCATTTCTTACAGCTATCTCTTTAACAGGGGTCAACCTATAATTATCCTTCACTATTTTTTTTATTGAATGTCTATTTTTTGCCATTTTTACGAATAAGTAAGAAACTATCCAAAAATTAGTTTATTAATTTATCTATAGAAATTACTCTTTCTTTGGAGGAGCTAATTTTAAAAGAGTCTCTTCTAAACCTTTAAAGTTAGTTTTCTTTGAAGCATTAACTGCCTGTGTTCTTAACTGTTCAAAGTGATAACTCGCTAATAATGAATAAGCTGAAAGGAAATCAGTATATTTAGCTAATTCTTTTTGTATTGATTCAGCATCTTCTTTTTTAATTCCAGGATCTCTAAGTTTATATTGCAAAGAATTTATCTTACCTAAGAATTTAGAATAATTTTCACTTCCATATTTTGTAAATACTCCATCAACTAATGCTTTTTGTTCTGATGTAGCACCATCTAAAGCAGGTTTAATCCATTGGTAATAATCAGCCATGCTTGCTTCAGCAAGTTTAGTATTGTATTTTTTATTGTAAATATCTATAAGTTTGTCTGTTGCTTTTTCAGAAACAAAATAGTCATATAAATCTTTACCATCATTTCCAAAATCTAAGTTTTTTTCTAAAAGATTTACTGCACCAGGGATATAAAGACCATCAGTTTCAGATTGGGCCATTCTTGCAGCTACATTTGCAAAAGCGTACCTTTGAAATTCAGGTGATTTTTTTTCTTCTTTGTCTGTCATAGAATTTATAGAAACTCGAAGTTTATAAATCTTTCGTTTTTGTTACCATTAAATAAAAGTGACAAATCACTCTTTCTTAACAGAATCAGAAATTACTTCATAAACGACTCTTGTCTTACAAGGAAGTTTAGACTTTATTTCTTTGAAAGCCTGTCTTGCAACTACAACAGCTTTTGGTGTTGAAACAGCAATAAAGAATATCTCTGAATCTGCCTTCAATATAGCAGATTTACCTATACACTTTCCAAAAGATAATTGCATTCCTGTCTGCATTCTATCAGCTCCTGCACCAGTAAGCATTTTGTTTTCTCTTTGAATATGATGTGGAAAAGGAACAACTCTGAAAAAATACTGTCCTGGAATACCCTTGTCCAAAACCTTATTTACATACTGTCTGCAAGATTCAAGAGCATTATGTCTTATTTGAACTGCCTCTGTTGTAACTAAAGCAAGTCTATGAGAATATTTTCCTGTTTCATAAGTATTTCCATCACCCATACTAAATTTAACTATTTTCTGAGGAGGAACCACTTTTATGTAAGCTCTGTTTTTCCTTTTACTCACTCTTGTATAAGGAACAGTTTTTCTCTTTGAATATGCATTTGCTTTTCTTAATGTTGCCATTTTAAATCATTACTTTACTTAACCTCCACCTTAGTTGTAATTGCTTGCCCAGGTAGACCTTTTTCAAAAATAGCTCTTACAACACCTTTATTTCCATGAGTAGCAGCAATTTTACCTTTAATCTCTTTTCCTGCAGGACTCTTCCATATAACTCCTTTTCCGACAAATTTACTAGCCTTTTCTTTATCTGTAGCTCCTTGAATTTCAATTAAAAAATGTCTTTCACTTATTGTTTTTCTTCCTCTTCTGAATTGTATAACTTTTCCTTCTGTCATAGTTATTAATCAATAAAATTAGTTTAAAAACCTTACCTATAATGTTTTTAGACAGAACGAAGTGATATCTTTAAAGGTTTCTCAATAGCTTATCTCTTCATTACAACAATCTCTCTACCAACAATCTGACCTTCTCTAAACTCAGGTAATGGAAAGCCTTCTTCTATTTTAAATCCTGTTTTAGAACATATTCTTGAATAATCACATTTTATCCTCTCTCTCCCTGTATTGATTAAAGGAACACTGAAAACAATTTTCCCAGAAACACTTGATTTCATATTATTTAAAACATCAATCATGAGCTTTTCAAATTGATTTATCATCTTCTCAGCTTCTCTCTTTTCAGGTGTTCTCCTCAATGTACTTCCAAAATCAGGTTCACTCACAAGAACATTAACTGGACTTATTTTAACTTTAGAAGAATCATTATTTATCAATCTATATCCTGAAGAAGGAAATTTCATCCATTCCAAATTTTTTCTTGCTCCTTCAATAGCATTTGTATCTTTGTCTATTCCCATTGTTTTTATTCCCATATTAAGAGCTTCCATTATAATAACTCCAATACCACAAAATGCATCCAATAAAACTTCATTTTCTTTAACTTCAGATAGATTTATCATCATCTTAGCGAGTCTTGGAGAAATACTAAGTTCTTCTCTTCTTACTGGTTTTTGCATATCTCTTCTCTCAATTTCTTTATAATTACACTTCTGAATAACCCTACCAAAAAAATTCTCAAAAACAAAATATTCCTCATGAATAATACTTGAAGAAGGTTTTCTTATAGTTCCTTCTCCCTGAGTTTTAATTGAACCTCCAAATTGCTTTTCAACAGCCCTTAATTCTTCAGATCTGAATCTTCTTTTCAAATACTCTGAAACAGCAAGGGTATGTTCTGAAAAATTCCAAACAACATAATTAAAATTATTCTCTGTTCCAAAATAGACTTCTTTTTTGTCAATATCTTTAACATTACATAAAACAATTCCAATACCCAATGTTCCTCCAAGCAAATCAACTGTCCCTGCATCTAAAGTATTAGACAATTCTAAAAGAAGAGCATTATCTATTAGTTTCTCTTCAAGCACACTGTTAGAAGTACGTTTAAGAAAACTCTTTATCTCTGCAACTGATAATGGGATGTTTCTACCAAGAATAAATAGATACTTCATAAAAAATCCATAAAACACTACTAAATAAATCTTTTTATTGAAAACCTAACTTATCTCCTAAAACACTCTTTTGCATCATCAAATAGATCATAATTAACAGTTAATTCTTCGCCTCTTCTTATATCTCTCATAGCAATAAAGATATCACAATTTTTATTTGTAAATATATTTGGATTATCAGAATGATTAAGATAATGGGTTATACATAATGTTTGTATTCCATTTTCAGGCAAAAAATAATTTCCATTTGAATATACAAACAATTTTTTGATATGTTCTTTAACATTTGTATCTAATCTTTCTATATAATCCTCTTTAACAGGAATATATTTAGTGTCCTTTTCTTTGAAAGGATTAGTTCCTTGAGGAATATCTCTCAATGCAAACACCCCGATGCCAGAAAGAACTGAAGGCTTAAGCTCACAGTAAACTTCTTTTTCTAAGTGATTTAACAGTTTTTTTATCCTCATATTAAAAAATTATTTTTTACAATACAACTTCAAACTCACCTAAATCTTTCTTTAAAATATCAAAGACTTTTGAATTGAACTCCACATCTTTCTTATTCTTCTGGGTTTCCATTGATTTTGAAACTTCTTCCATATTTGAGTCCTCTAATTTTGAAGTCACCTTGAAAACTTTATTATCCTTAAACAAGAAAGCATTTCCTCCAGAAAGAAGTAATTCTCCATTTCCTTGTTTAAACTTAAGTTTCATTCTTCCTTTTTCAAGGAAAACCAAATCACATCTTTGAGAAAATTCAATCAAATCATTAATAAGTGTTGAAGCTTCTTTTCTTGCATTATCTACTTTATGAGCATCTAATTTTCCTTTCTTAAATTCTGTTCTAGCAGTTATAATGTTTTTTAAAATTCTTAAGTGCTGTTGAGTCATCTTTCCTTTTTTAACAAGATTTTTTTCAAACTCTAGAACTAATTCCTGTTGAGATTTCTTTCCGAAAATAGCGCTCAAAAGATTAATTGTATCAGAATAAATCTTTTCAATTGTTTTTTCCTGGGCTTTCTTATCAATCTGCGTTCTTAATTCTTTTAATCTCTTCAAAAATTCTTCTGTTTCTTTTAAGAGTTTATCAATCTCAGTACCTGAAATTTCTTTTATCTTTTCATGTTCATAATCTCTCCAAGTGTTGATTACTTTTTCCATAAAATCAACATATTTTTTCTCAATCATTTTTGTATCTAAGAATTCCTTCTTGAAATCCCTTACAAGTTCTTTCTTCGCATTTGGTGGAGGACATCCATTCAACATCAACAAAGCTTGAGCAGGTGTTGTAATCCCCCAGAATATATTCACAAAAATATCAGACAATAAAGTCCTTTTACTTCTTGGAATTATTCCATCTCCCATACTCATAAACATATCAATAGCTTCAGGGGAAGGTTTCAATTTACCCATCTTAAGAAGAGCCTTCCACGGCATGAATGTTCCCCTATCATAAATTGGGACACCATCTCTTATGAATGTAAACATAACAGGATGAGCATCTTTAACAGCTTCCCAGAAATCAGTAAGAAGATATATCTGAGGTTCAAGTTTATTGTTGACACCTGCAAGTGCAGAAGCTTCCCCAACATATTGATAAATTATACCCCTTAATCTTTCTTTAAGTTCAAGTCTTGGCATTCTTTTAACATCTGTATCATTAATAACAACAAAAACATCAACATCAGAATCTTTTGTTGCTTCACCTCTTATCAAGCTTCCACCTAAAACATAAGACACAACATACTTTTCAAATTTCTGTAAAACAAGTGATTTATGTATCTCTGTTACTCTCATAGCACCCAAAATACCTTTATCATGAAGAGGATAAGACATTGCCATTGCAGCATATAATTCAAATTTTTGATCAGTGCAAATCTCCCAAATCTCAGAAGGAGTTCTTATGTAAATCCATACCTCCTGTTTAGATTTTTCAATTTGATCCACAATATCCTTTTTAATTTTGGGAATTTCTTTTTCTTTTTCATCTGGAACTATAATATTTAAGTGAACTTTTTTCTGCAGCTTTTCAATTTGCTCTTTGTTTAAATTCTCTGTTTCTTCTTCAATAAAATCCTTTATTGACTGTGGAGGCAGAATACTTATTGCCTGCGTAAATGGATATTTTTTAACAATATATCCTTTAAGTTTGTCAAGTTCTTTTTTTATTTTCTCCCCATTTTTATCTTTTTCAGACGTAGGAGCTTCTGGAACAGCAACTTTTTTAGAACTGTAATTCTTATCTAAGTCCATCTCAGGAATATTAGCATCAGTATTGGTGTTACTTTGAGCCATGATAACAAAAGATGTTTTTTACTTTTAAATGTTTGGATAAAAACGAAATTGTCCTTCCCCGTATTTTTCAGTAAGAGTGGTTTTCAATTTAGAACATGTCTTCCTATGCAATCCTCTACAAGTGGATGAAGGAATATTAAGAGATTTTTCAATTTGACTATAATCAATATCAAGAAATTCTCTCATATATACAATTTTTGAATTAATTTCACCCATTTGTCTAAGCTCTTTCATTATAATTTGTATATTCTCATTTGAATAGGCTCCATTTTCATCGTAAAATGGAGAATTATTCATCTTTTCCTCAAAAAATATATCCTGTAAATTTCTCTTTCTTAATTTGTTAATTGCAGCATTGTGAGCTATACGTAAAATCCAAGATTTGAAATTTCCTTCCTCCCTATACCTTTGAATGTAATTGCCGTTTAGGAATACCTTGCAGAAGACATCATTAACATTATCCTCTGCATCTTCTCTACAACCCAATATTCGCTTGGAAAAGCCACGAATAACATTATGATATTTAGAATATAATTTACCCAAAGCGGAATTGTAATCTCCATTTCTGGATTTAATAATACTGATTAATTCTGCATCAGATAAATCATCAAGCCTCATGAAAATTATTTGATGAATATTACTTTTAAATATTTATATAAACACCATTCAACCAACAATCTTTAAATATTCAAATTCTTACTAAATCTCGTGCGTTCCTAGTTTATCGGTAGAATATCTCGTTGCCAACGAGGTGGGCCGGGTCCGACTCCCGGGGAGCGCATTTATTCGCTCTCTTCTTCTCTTAAATAACCGCCCTTCTGTAAGTTCCAAAGTTTCTTGTATTCTCCAGGCTGATTTATCAACTGAGAATGAGTTCCTGTCTGAACTATTTTTCCTTCCTTAAGAACAACAATCATATCTGCATGCATAATTGTTGAAAGTCTGTGTGCAATTATTATACTCGTTCTGTTTTCCATTAATCTGGCTAAATCTCTCTGTATTTCATATTCTGTTTCACTATCTAAGCTTGAAGTAGCTTCATCTAATACGAGTATTTTTTTATTTGCAAGTATAGCTCTTGCAATTGAAACTCTTTGCTTTTCTCCTCCACTTAATTTAACTCCTCTCTCCCCAACAATTGTTTTTTCTTTATTTGGAAAATTTTCAATTATCTTATCTAATTGTGCAAATTTTATAGCATCCATAACTTCTTTTCGTGATGCACGAGGATTAGAAAAAGCAATGTTCTTGTAAACAGTATCATCAAATAAAACACATTCTTGGGGAACAATTGCCATCTCGCTCCTTAAAGATTCGTGCTTGAAATTCCTTATATCCTCTCCATCAATAGTTATGCTTCCTGAATTCACATCATAAAGTCTGTAAAGCAATTTAACAAGAGTAGTTTTTCCACTTCCTGAATGTCCAACTAAAGCAATTTTCTTCCCAGAAGGTATTTTCAAATTAAAATCTTTGAATATTTTTCTTCCGCCATAATCAAAATTAACTTTATTGAATTCAACTTCCCCTTTCTTGAAAACAGCTTCTTTGGAATTAGGTTTATCTTTTATGTTACTCTCAATCTTTCCATACTGAAACAAATCCTGAAAATCAGTCATTGATCTTGAAACATTCCTTATTCCATGAACAAAGCCAAATAAAGGACCGATTAAAGAAAGGAAAGTTGTATAAATAAAAGTAAGAGTACCTATACTTAATTCTCCAACAAGGAATTTCTTAAATGAAAAAAACAACAATAAGAATGTAGTTATTCCCAATATAAAAGATTGAACCGCACTTACAGTTCTCCAAACTTGCCATGCCTTCAAACTCTTAGCTTGAGTATCAGAGCTTAATTTCTTATACTTATCCTTTATAATTCTCTCTTTACCAAAATACTTAATTGAGTCTATATTTGTGAATATATCAGAAATATTTCCTTTTTCAACATCTTCTGCGCTGTTCGAAATCAAATTGAAATTATTCACTTTTTTCTGTATCATAAAACTAAATAAAATAAAAATAACCATTCCTAAGAAAATTATCAAAGCTGAAGTCTTATCCAAATATAAAAGAGAAGAAGTCAAAATAATTGTTTGAAGGATTAATGGAGCAAACTCAAATACTAAAGAATCTGTCATCCTCTCCATTGCTCCTGCACCTCTTGTTAATCTTGAAATTAAACTGCCTGTTTTATGAGAAGTGTAAAATTTATGATCCAATCCTAATATATGCTGGAAATATTTCTGTTTTAAATCAAAAATTAGAGAGACTTCCAGTTTATTCAAAAAATGTATTCTAAACCAATTAGCGATAATACTTGAAAAAACCAAAATCAAAAAAACTCCTGCAAGGACAAGTAAAGTTTTAGTGAAAACTGTTAAAGCTATTGTTCCTGCAGCGAATTCTGTTGCTTTATCAATGGCAATTTTAAAAACAAATTTATCTGCTATTTGCTTAGTTTCATGAATTAAAACAAAGAATAAAACTAAAAATAATGTCCACTTATATTTCTTTAACATACTCAAATATTCTTTAAAATTACGCTTCATATCTGGTTTAGGCTCTTCTTTTTTCTTCATAATATTTATATAGTTCTTTACTTTTTATTTACAAGATGCGTGCTGAAAGTTCAATTTACAATAATTTTGGTTGCGAACCTCAATTAAAGAAACTAAAGCTTTCTTTTGAAGAGGAAATAGAAGAAAATACAGCTGATAAAGATTCAGCAAAAGATTCTTCTAAATTTTAACCTTCTTTTGCATCCAATCATCCAATATACTTTCAATAAATAAAAAATGCTTCTTAAATTTAACTCTTAAAAAAAACAGAAAATTATGGATTAGGAAATGTTTAAATAACTAATTTTGTTATATTAATAAAGAGTGGTGAAAAATGGACAAGAAAAAAGAAAGAGTTGTGTGGTTTAAAGATTTAACAATTGAAGATGTACCTTTAGTTGGTGGAAAAAATGCTTCTCTTGGTGAGATGTACCGAGAATTAACAAAAAAAGGAGTCAGAATACCTAACGGTTTTGCAATAACTGCTAATGCCTATAGATATTTCATTGAAGAAGCAGGAATAAAAGAAAAAATAAAAAAAATACTTTCTGATTTAAACACTCACGACATGAGAAATCTTTCTGAAAGAGGGGAAAAAGTAAGAGATGCTATTTTATCTGGAGAATTTCCAAAAGATTTAGAGCAAGAAATAATAAAAAATTATGAACTGTTATGTAAACATTATAAAATAAAAAATGTAGATGTTGCAGTTAGAAGTTCTGCAACTGCTGAAGACTTACCTGATGCAAGTTTTGCAGGACAACAGGAAACATTCCTAAATATTAAAGGACATAGAGCATTAATAGAATCCTGTAAAAAATGTTTTGCTTCTCTTTTCACAAACAGAGCAATCTCTTATAGAGTAGACAAAGGATTTGACCATTTTAATATAGCTCTCTCAATTGGAGTTCAAAAAATGGTAAGAAGTGATTTGGCATGTTCTGGAGTAATGTTCTCTATTGATACAGAATCTGGATTCAAAGATGCTGTTTTTATAACCTCTTCGTATGGATTAGGGGAAAATATAGTTTTAGGGGTAGTAAATCCAGATGAATATTATGTTCATAAACCAACATTAAAACAAGGATTTAAACCTATTATCTCAAGAAAAATAGGAGATAAATTAGTTAAATTAATTTATTCACATGAAGGAACAAAATCAACAAAAAACGTTTCAGTTGATCCTGATGACAGAAAAAAATTCTCTCTAAAAGATGAAGAAGTCTTAGAACTAGCAAAATGGGCTTGTATAGTTGAAGACCATTATTCTGAAAAAGCAAAAAAATTCAAACCAATGGATATGGAGTGGGCAAAAGACGGACAAACAGGAAAATTATTCATTGTTCAAGCAAGGCCAGAAACAGTAATGAGCCAAAAAGACAATAATATCCTAGAAGAATATGTTTTAAAACAAAAAGGAAAATTAATTGTAGAAGGTGGAAGTGTAGGGTCTAAGATAGGGGTTGGAAAAGCAAATGTAATAAAAGATGTTTCTGGAATTCACAGTTTCAAAAAAGGAGAAATTTTAGTTACAGATATGACTGATCCTGATTGGGAACCAATAATGAAAATAGCATCAGCAATTGTAACAAACAGAGGAGGAAGAACCTGTCATGCAGCAATTATTTCAAGAGAATTAGGAATTCCGTGTGTGGTAGGTACAAATAAGGGTACTGAAAAAATAAAAAAAGGACAAAATATAACTGTAAGTTGCGCTGAAGGAGAGAGAGGACATGTTTATGAGGGAATTTTAAAGTTTTCTATTGAAAAGCATGACTTAAAAGAATTAGCAAAAACAAAGACAAAAATAATGATGAATATTGGAGCTCCAGATCAAGCATTTGAACAAAGCTTCACACCCAATGATGGTGTTGGACTCGCAAGAGAAGAATTCATAATTAACTCAAATATAAAAATACATCCTATGGCACTTATAAATTACAAGAAATTACCTGAAGGAAAAGTAAAAGACGAAATAGATGAATTAACTCAAGGATACAAAAACAAAGAAGAATTCTTTATTGATAAGCTTGCTGAAGGAATAGGTATGATTGCTGCTGCATTCTATCCAAAAGATGTTATTGTTAGAACAAGTGATTTCAAAACAAATGAATATGCTAATTTAATTGGTGGAAAAGAATATGAACCAAAAGAAGAAAATCCTATGATTGGGTGGAGAGGAGCATCTAGATATTACAAAAAAGAATACAAAGAAGGATTTGTTCTTGAATGCAAGGCTTTCAAAAAAGTAAGAGAAGAATTTGGACTAAAAAATGTAAAAATAATGATTCCATTTTGCAGAACAGTTGATGAGGGGAAAAAAGTTCTGAAGATAATGGAAGAAAATGGGCTTAAGAGAGGAAAAAATGAATTAGAAGTTTATGTAATGTGTGAAATACCTGCCAATGTAATATTATGTGATCAATTCTCTGAAATATTTGATGGATTCTCAATTGGAAGTAATGATTTAACGCAATTAGTTCTTGGTTTAGACAGAGATTCTTCAATAGTTGCAGATATTTATGATGAAAGAAATGAAGCTGTAAAGAGATTTATTGCAGAAGTAATAAAAAAATGTAAACAATATCATAGAAAAATAGGAATCTGCGGACAAGCTCCTTCAGACTTCCCAGACTTTGCACAGTTCTTAGTTGAATGCGGTATTGATTCTATATCTTTAAATCCAGATACTGTAATAAAAACAAAGATTGCAATTGCAGAAACAGAAAAGAAACTTAAAAAATAAAAATTTTAAGAAACATTAATTTCAATTCTTTTACTTAAATCAACACCTGAACAATTTAATTCAGAATATAAATACCATTTCAAAGAAGAATCCCTCCCTCTAAGAAAATTAATTGATTTTATTATATTGCCAGCTATAGGTCCAACATCCTTAGAATAATTCTTTGGTATATCAATTGAAAAATCATAAGGATATTCTCCAGGAGAATAATCTTTTTTATTCTCTAAAGGAAAGTTAAAATCAAAGAGAGTATAATTATTAGTACTTTTTTTATTATCTGAATATGTTGTTTCTGATCTCTCACATTTTAAACCAATAATTAACTTGCCGTTATTTGCTGATTTCTTAAGTTTCAAAACAAGTTTACCAGTTATTTTTTCTCCTAAATTATAATTATACTTTTCTGGAATTAATTCAATTGAACCTTTTCTTTTTCTTAAAATTATATTAATAATAACAACCAAAACAATAAATAAAGAAACTCCAAGAACTAAAAACTTTAAATCCATAAATCATCCAATAAATTATAATTTAAAAAGTATTCGAATTATTCGATAAATTTAGTCTTTAAATTTAAATCCGGTTCTATCTTCATATTTAACACCAATACTTAGATTCTTTGTTACGTACTTCTTAGCCTCAATATATGCAAGATCAATAGCTTCTTCAAAATAATCCATTATACCCAATATTTCAACAGTTCCCAATTCTCCAATTTCATTTAAACTAACAATATATTTATCATTTACAGGTCCATGAACCTTAAATCTTGCAAAGATTCCTGAATTCTCATATTTTTCACTTTCTGAAATAATAAATGAAGTTTCACTCTCTCTTGAAAGAACCAAATCTCTTAAGCTCATAATAAAAAATGAAAATATAGCTTTTTAAAAATTTAGATAAAAAATAGCAAAGATAATTTAGAAAAGAGATAAAAAGATATTTATAAAATGTATATACTTTAAAGTAATTACAAAACAAAATGTTTAAATAGCTAGATTAAAAATTAAACATATGAGTTTTAAAAAAACAGCAATAATCCTTGGAACATTATCTCTTTTAACAGCTAAAAATATAAATGCACAGGAAAATAAATACTTTTTATTAGAAAACAAAAATCAAACAGAAATAACGCCTAAAGTAGATACATCGAGTTATTCAAAACAAAACCAAAAAATAAAAGAATTTGTAGAAAATGCAAGAGAATATATTGGTACTCCTTATTCCTGGGGAGGGAGATTAACTAAGAAAAATCCAGGATTGGATTGTTTAGGATTATTATTTATACCTTATTCAGAAACTTTTGGAACAAAGTGGTATGATTTCAGTGTATATCCAAGTCAGATTGTGGAGAAAAATCAATTAGGAAAACCAGTTAAAGGACTTGACGGAATATTAAGTGAAGATGTACCGATCTCTAATCTTCAAGAAGGAGATATAATATATCTTTTATCTAAAACAAAAATACAGGATAA
Source organism: archaeon (assembly GCA_027318675.1). Classification (GTDB taxonomy): domain Archaea; phylum Nanobdellota; class Nanobdellia; order Pacearchaeales; family GW2011-AR1; genus MWBV01. Next base: position 20,403 of record DAHVOT010000006.1, read on the forward strand.
GCCTTTAGCAAAAATTAATGGGATAGAATACTGGCCGTGGCATACTGGAATTTATTCTAATAAAAAAGAAAATTTATTTTTAGAAGCAAGCCCTTTTTCAAAAGTAATTGAAAGAGATTTTTCAGAGGTTCTTAAAGAAAACATAGGAATTTTTGTAACAAGAATAAATCCTTAATCTCCAGGAGGAGCCATAACAAGAAGATAATCATTCTCTGGGACAAGTTTTCCTTCTCTAACAACTCCTTGAAAAAAAGCAGGCAAGTTCTGGCTAATCATTTTTTCGTTGTACTCTAAAGCTGTTTTAGGAAGATATTCTCTATCAAAACTAGGAATTGCATTAAGAAAATTATTTTCCCCTTTTCCTCTTATTAAAGTGTGTCCTAAAACAAGAGTTAATTTTTCATTTTCACTATTTATATATTCTGCGTACTCTGTTCCTTTAATCAAACTACCTGCCCCCATCTTTTCATCATGCATTAAAAAAACAATAGAACCTGCAGGTATATTTTTAACTAATTCCTTTGTTTTATCTATTCCGGCAACAGATGAAGGTTCAATAATATAGTTTTCCCAGCCTTTTTTTTCTAATACATTACTCAATCTTAAATCAGCTGGAAAATCTTGTAAAGAATCTTCAGGATATGCATTTGTTAAAGCTGTAAGTGCGTAACCAATACAATCATAAGCTCTATTTTCTGTTGGTACTTCAATTTTAACATATCTTCCTGTATCGGGGTTACGATCAAAACAAATATCGCCTCTTCCTCCATGACGGAAAGCAGAATTTCCTAACTCTCCTTCTGCAAAATTATAAATTTCTTTTCCAATATCACTATTAAAGTTATAATCTATTCCATTAGAACTCGTATCAAAAGTAAGCTTTTTTCCAGTACTAAAGTCATATAAAACATAACCATTATTATCATTTACAGAAAGGATCTTATTCTCTAAATTAGTAGAGGTTATGTCCAAAGGAATTGCTTCATTATTTTTAGTATTTAGATTATCATCAAAATCCCCTAAAAATTCACCATCATTAAAGATAAAGGAATGTTTTCCATTCATTATTGTGGTTTTTCCAAAACCTTTAGATGATTCATGAATTATTCTTGGCGGGAGCCCTTGAATAACATCATTATTTTTGTAAATACTCACAGAATCATCTCCAAAAATCTCTAAAGAAAGGTATCTCTTTTTATTTCCATCTAATCCCTCTTCACCCATATTTATAAGATTATTTCCTTCAAGAAATTCTAAACGTACAAATCCACTTTCATCTCCTTTTACACTTAAACCTCCTGGAACTTTTTTAATCCAAGCTCCTTCATAATTCTTTAAATCCGCGGAAGAATCTTTTACAATTAAAATTCCTCCTTCATCTTCTCTTGCCTGAGATACAATGTTTATTTTATCATAAATTACATCTCCAGAAACAAGATAACCTTCTTTAGAAGAAGAACAAGTTCCATCTAATAAAATATTCCCAAACAAATCAAGATTATATCCCCTAATTATACTTCCATCAGCTAATTTATTTACTTTAGTTCCTTGCTCTAAACTATAAACATTCTCATCATTCCAATAAGACAAATGTCCATTTTCAGGGACTTCAAATTCATTTCCATTTATTACATACTTAGAAGATTTACTATTATATAAATTAGCTTCAATAATATTTCCTGACAAATCTATTTTAATAGTGCTTCCTCCATCTCCTCTTATTTCCAGATTCTCGAGATGATTATTTCCAAGATTTATACTTTCTACATCCTTCATAAAAAGCGTTATAACGCTCCCATCTTCATTTGGACTAAAAAAACTAATTTTACCTTCTGCTTTTAAAGAATTAACTAACTCCAAAATACTTAAACCCTCTCCAGAAAGAGCTTCATCAGAGTCCTCACCTTTAACAAATCCCATAAAAAAAGAGAAACTTGCAAATACTAAAACCAAGGAAAAAATAAAAAAGATTGTTTTTTTGTTTCTCATATTAGTATTTAATTGCAAACCTAAATTTATAATTTTCTGGTTCAAATCCTTCTATCTCAACAACCTCTAATGTTGATTCTTCATCAACTATCTCGTAAACAATGGCTGTATCATCACTCTGCATATTTATTTGTACTTGCTTTTCTTCCTCCAAATTTAGTAAACAACTCAGACAAACCTGACCAGGATTTTCTAATTGATAATTAAAGATAAATTCACATACTTCATAAACTGTGTTTAACCTGACTGGAATTTCACTTTCAAATTCGTCAAGAAAATAAACACTTTCTTCTTTACTTATTCTTATAACATAATCTAAATCTATAAAGACAGAACCCACTCCTATTTCTGTACTTGCTTTTGGTTTTCCTTTCTCAATTTTAAATTCTGGAAAAGATTCAAATTCTCCTAAACAAAGAGGCAATGATTCTTCAACAAACCTGGAAATCTCAGATTCTATCTTCTCCTTGGAGATAATCTTTGATTGAGAGTCATAAATATAATAGGGGACTCCAAAAATAGTTGATTCTTTTAGAT
>DAHVOT010000070.1 GCA_027318675.1 archaeon
CTATCAGTAAAGAAACTGATATTTGAATATGCAGTGTTTCCTCTTCCATCAACTGCTTTAAACATCAATGTATTGTTTCCTTCTTTGAATGTTATTTGTTTTGCATATGAATTTTGTGAAGCAATGCATTGAGTACATATTCTTGTCCATGAAACTGTGCTTTTGTTTAAATCTCTGTAATAAACATCTGCAACTTCATTTAATGAGAAATTAAGATATAATTTTTTTGAATTGTATATTGTGTTTTTAATTGGGCTTTTTATTATGAGTTGAGGAGGTGTTACATCTAATTCAATAGGAGGCCCAGAACCTTCATCGCTGCATCCGCTTTTACATAATGTAGGATTATGATTAGAATAACAATCTTTTTCTGCATTATAACTTACACATGCCATACAGAATCCTGTTTTTACATCGCAAGTTCTTTCAGGAGTACCACAATAAGTGTACTTTTCTCCTGGTTGGAAACATTTATTGAAATATCCATCTACAGCACTTACAAGGTTCAAACTAATTACTAATATGCCTAGTAAGATTATTCCAATTATTACTAATGTTTTATTTTTGTTGTTTGTTGTCATTTTGTTTCTTGTATTGTTTTTTGTTTGTGTTTTTGTGATTGAGAGTTTCCTCTCAGTGATTACCCTCATTCCCCGAGGGTTTTTGAGTATAATAAAATAAAAAATAAAAAAATAAAAAAGTGAACTTAGATTGCTTCACCCCAGAAGTAAATCTGTCCAGTATCGAAGTCACCATTACATGGTTCTGGAAGGTTAAGTCTGAAGATTACTGACATTTCTGCACCAGGTGCTAGGATGTTTCCTGTGAAGTATGGTCCTACCTTTGCAGTTGATTGAATCATTTCATTGTTGTTGTAGAATGGGTTTGGATCATTGAATCCTACACCATATTCTATTGGTACATATCCTTCAGCATCTTTTCTTACATCATTATGAGTGCTGTAAGAACCACTTGTAGCATAGTATCTGAAATTTTCCAATTCAAGAACATTGCTTGTTCCACACTTAGCTCCTGAGCTTTGTGAATCATAAAAGTCTGTTCCTGATATAAACATATCAAGTAGAACTCCTGATCCAGCTTCAGCATCGTTTCCAACTAATACTCTATCAGAGTATGCGCTTGTTCCTGGTCTAACTTCATCGAAGCTAATATCTCCATCAATTGATAATTCAATTATTGGATTAAGGAACCAGTATTCCATTTCAACCATATCAGAGGTTAATCCGTCTAAATCAACAGCTTCAACAGTTACTTCATATTCTCCGTGCATTGACTCGAAAGTCTCAACAGTAAGAGTACATTCATAGTAAGCCATTAAATCTCTATTGAATGTAGTGATTTTTTCTTCTAAGATTCTTGCATTACATGAGTCAAGTATCTTTTCTGGAGCCAAAGATAGTCTGTCACAGTTTGCTTCTATATCGCCACCAACTGTAGCATATACATCAGAAACTTTGTCAATACCATTTTTGTCCATTACAAGAACTCTCCATTTGATTTGCTCTCCTTCGAAAGCATAGTTGTTCATTCTTTCAACCATAGGTTGACCATCCATAGATACTCTTCCTGGTTCAGTTGCATCATCATAAACAACTCTATCATCACACTGCCAAACTATTGGTTCGAAATCTTCTGTCACAATATTAACTCCAACTCCTGAACCAACACTAACAGCGAAAACTCCTGGAATTACTGAAAGCATCAAAGCAGAAACTACTAATAAGCTTAGTAATAATTTTTTCATATTTTATAACCTCCTTTCAACTGTATAGGAAATCCTCTGCTACGCAGATTCGTTATCGCAATCTTATCCGGATAACTATGAAGTAAATTCAAACAACAATACTTGTTCTCTTTTTGTGCCTCTTTTGCACATCTTTTTTCAACCATAATAGTTTTCCTAAACCCAATTTCTTTTTAAGCATTGTTGTCGTCGAGAAAATAGGTTTTTGTTGTTACTTTATTTAAATGAATACGTTTCTTTTATCAATCTTTATCGAATATGAAATTTCATTGATAATTCTTAAATATATCTGTCCTAAAGTATACATTAATGCACCAAAAATGCAGAAAATAATCTAGAAATTGTTTTTCTAAAGTTACAGCATGTATTTCAATAGTGATAAAAGATAACTTTTTTCAATTAATTATGAAATAAATCTTATTTTTATTAGGTTTTTCATGAATTACTTATTAGCGTATGATTTTCTTTAGCACAAATATATTAAATAGCTGTTTAAGATAACTAAACTCTTACATAAATTTACCTATTATATATACAGATACTTATCTAACTCTTAATCTTACATTCCAATTAATTATCAAAAAATCCTAAATTTGTTTGAGTTCATTAACAGCAAATAAGTTATACGTTGAACAATGTTGTCAAGAGAATTTTTATCACTATCAGAATAAATTATTTACTTCTTACTCTTTTTGTAAGTCTTTTTAGCTGCTTTCATTGCAGCTTGGAAAGTTGTCTTAGGGTTTTTCTTTTTCATTGCTTTGTAAGTATCACTTAAATGAACTTGCCAAGAATTCAGTTTCTTTCTGTCATCATATATAGTTTTGTCTCCAGATTCTTTCTTTTTTGCCTTTCCTTTAACAGGTTTGACTTTTTCTTCTATTTCTTCTTCTTTTTCCTGCATTGCTTCCCCAACTAAACTTACATTTGAGACAGCAGCAGCCATTTTCTTCATTCTTCTGACTTCTCTTTGCATTCTTCTCCTTCTTCTTTC
>DAHVOT010000071.1 GCA_027318675.1 archaeon
TTCCATTTAATATACATGATTTAGAAAATATTGGGCTTAGAACAGTTCTTGACTAATTTTATAAACCCCCTTCGATTTCTTTAATATAAAATGAAATTTCGTTCAGTAATCGAAAAGGATTATGAGTTACTTCTTGAACTTGATAAAAAAGTTTATCCTACTGATAATCCTGTAACTTCTGAAATCTTAAGCAATTGGTATAGAAACAATCCTGAATTTGGCATGATCTTTGAAGATGAGAGTGGAAAAATTCAAGGAGTTTGCGTAATCATTCCATTAAATAAGAAAGGATGGAATAAATTGATTAATGGGAAGTTATCTGAATCTGATTTGAACCCTAAAACTATCTTTGATAATAGGCGAGATAAAGAGATAGGCTTGCATATTTATCATATTGAGAGGTTTTCGGAAAAAAAAGATTTTTATAAATATTCATTAAGTGGTTTGAATGAAATTATTCAAAATTTAAGAAAGATAAATAAAGAATTAGCGATAATTGGTTTTTCTGGATTGTGTGTAACTCCTTCTGGGATTGGCTTGTTTTATAATAAATTTAATTGTAAGGAAAAAAAATTCATAAATCAAGAATATATATTTAGAAAAGACGGAAAATTAAGAATATTTAAAATAGATTCATCTTTGCAATTTTCTAATAAGTTAAAAGAAGGTTATGAATATGTTAATAGATGCAAGATGCTTGTTCTTTATCCTGGGGAGTCAAGCTTAATTTGGGATTATTTATCTTAACCCCAAACTTTAAAATCTACTTTTTCATCGTTTAAACATGGTAGCAATAAGCAAAGCAGAACTTGAAGTTCTTCTTGAAGAATTAGAAAAACATAAAGGAAGACATACGGAACTAATTACAGTATATATCTCAGCAGGGTATGATATTGTTTCTGTTCAGAAACAGCTGGAAGCAGAAAAGTCAACAGCCAAGAATATTAAATCCACTGCTACAAGGAAAAATGTTGTTGACGCCCTGGATAAGATTGTTAGATTCCTTAAAGATTATAAAGGAAATCCTGAAAACGGTTTTGCTGTTTTTTGTGGAAATGTCTCAAAAGTAGAAGGAATGGATGATTTGCAGTTATGGGGAATTGAACCTCCTTTGCCTTTAAAGACAAGATTGTATAGATGTGATAAGGATTTTGTTTTGGAACCTCTTAGAGAACTATTAGAGGTTTCTGAAATATTTGCATTGCTAGTTATGGATAGAAAAGAGGCAACAATAGGAGTTCTTGAAGGAAAAAGAATAGAAGTTTTGCAGAAGATGACTTCAGGAGTTCCAAGTAAAGTAAGAGCAGGAGGGCAGAGTTCCCAGAGATTTCATAGAATTACAGAAGGTTTGACAAAAGAATTTTACAAAAGAATTGCAGATGAGATGAAAAATCTTTTTTATGAAAACAAAAAATTAAAAGGAATCTTAATTGGAGGACCAATTCCAACTAAAGATGAATTTATTGATAATGAATATCTTCCAACTCTTTTAAGAAACAAAATTATTGGAAGGATTGATATTGGAGGAAGTGATGAATCTGGACTTAAGGAGCTTGTTGAAAAATCTAGAGATATACTTGCAAATCAAGAAATAGTTTATGAAAAAAAATTAATGGAAAAATTTTTCGAGATGTTGGGGGCAAAACCGGATTTTGTAGCATATAAAGAGGAAGGAGTAAAAAAAGCTCTTGAATATGGAGCAGTTGATACTTTATTCTTATCTAAAGATTATGGAAAAGAATTGGCAAAAGAATTAAAGAACATTGCTAATGAGAATGGAACAAAAATAGAAATGATTTCAACTGATACAGAGGAAGGAAAACAATTTTTGAATTTATCTGGTGTTGGAGCTATATTGAGATATAAGTTATAGTTTAATTTTAAATTAATTAGATTTTCCTAGAATATATTTATAATCTTATTGGGTATAATATCTGAATCATTACAGTGATAGACTTTATGCGTTATTTGATGCATAACTGTTCTCCTTTTTAGATTATTGTTTTCTATTAATTTTTTGTTTTCTTTGGAAATTGCCAACTGTGGAGGCTTAAATTCTGTTGGAGTAATTGAAAAACATTTTTCAAATTCAGATATTCCAAAATTTAATTCTTCTTGAGAGAGAGAATTGTATTTGAATTCTTTGTAAGTGTGGTTTATACCATGTAAAGCAAGAGTTTTATCTAATGAGAGAATATATTCACACCATTTGGGATAATATGAAATTGGATAAGTATCGTAATTTGGTATTACATAAAGAACATCTGGGTTGTAGATTTCCATTTCAGGACAAGGTATATTTGGGGAAATATCATCTATTTCTGTAGGATTTATAAAACGTAGAATAAAAATAATTGAAATTAGTATTATAATTAAAATTAAAATTATTTTCAAAATATTTTTTAATTTTATCCTATTTTTCATTTTTATTTTATTGAAATTGCTATTAAATAATTATTGATAATGCTTTTAAATAGGGTTTGTTTTTATCTTTTATGCCTACAAGCAAAACAATAAAAGAGATTGATGAAGCTCAGGAGAAAGAGGATTTAAAGACTTTGGAGGCAATATTTTTTATTTCTGGGAGATTTTTGAGTATGCAGGATTTAATCTCCTTAAGTGATTTAAATCCAATTATCATCGGAGATTTGATTGAAAGATTA
>DAHVOT010000072.1 GCA_027318675.1 archaeon
GCTTGAGGGCATGTATTATTTTAATGTAACAATTGTGGATTTAGCAAATAATTATAATTACACTTCAACAAGACAAGTTATATTGGATTTGACTTCTCCTAATGCAACACTCTTGTCTCCAGAAAATGATTCTCTTTTATCCGATTCAAATCAAAATTTAACAGTTAATGCTTCAGATAATTTAGGATTAGCAAACATGACTTTATTTGTTTACAATCAAACAGATTTAATCAATGAAACAACCCAAGATATTTCTGGTACAGAGATTATAACTGGAATAATTTACAATTTCGTGTACGATGGGATATTTAAATGGTTCTATAAAATATTTGACTTAGCAGGGAATTCTTTTGAAACAGAAAATAACACAATAACTATTGACACAACTCCTCCAATCCTTGATTATGGCTCTGGGACTCCTAGTGATTTTTCGAACATTTCTCATAATTGGATTTATATAAGTGCATCTCTAATTGAACCCCACTTTAAGAACATAACTTTTAATTTGTATTTTTCAAATTACACTTTATTAAATTCTTCTACTTACACTGATTCAAGGAGAGAAATAAATTGGACAAATATCTCTGATGGGGATTATTATTATAATATTACTTCTTTTGATTTATTGAATTACACCAATGTTACTCTAACTAGAAAAATTAATATAGATACCTCAAATCCAAATCTATACACTCGTGCAGGAACAACTTCTTATACTGCTGGAACTCCTGTTCAAATTTCATTTGCTAATGAAATGTTAGATGTTGATTATTCGATACTGTTCTCAGGACAACAAGATACAGATGCTGTTTTTTCAATACAATATGATAATAAAGCTACTACGGGTTTTAGGATAAACCGTGTTCATGATGATGGGGGTGCAAATGAATCTGCTGGAATTGAATGGGCTGCATTATCTTTTGGAGAATTTGATTTTCAGAATATCTCTGTTAAATGTAATTCCGGTTCAGGTTCAAGCACATCGACAATAAACTTTGAATCTAGCTTTCCAGATTCAAATTACGCTGTTGTAGCATTTACGCCTTGGGATGATGATTCTCCAAGAGTGAGCTATTCTTCAAAAGCAGCAGGAAGTTGGGATTCAGTTATTTTAGATGATGGGGGAGCAGCAGAGGTAGTTAGTAGTATCGATTGGTGTGCTGTTTCTTATGGTACAGAAACAATAGGAAGTATGACTATGAAAGCAGGTTATAATACAACTTCTGGGGCAACTTCAAAAAGTATCTCATTCGGGAGTTCATTTTCAAATACAAATTATGTAGTTTTAACAACAGCAACAAGAACAGGCACAGCAGATCCCTGTGAAATAGAAGTTTCTGGAAAAACAACAACTTCTTTCAACGTAACAGCAGAAGATGATGATACAACAAATAATTGTAATGGAAGAGAGTTTAATTGGATAGCTATTTCATCAGGTGAATTTTTAGTAGATACTACTCCTCCAGATTTTACATTTATCCCTCTTAATTCTTCAATTTTCTATGGAAATGAATCTTTAGATGTTGATTTTGATGCAACAGATGAAACTGGATTTGGTTATTATTCTGTTAATGATACAAGATTTTCAATAAATCAATCAGGTTTTTTAGCAAATTCAACACCATTAAAAGTAGGAAACTACGATTTAAATATAACAATAAATGATACTTCAAATAATTTAAATTGGATTATTTATAATGTGAAAGTCGTTCAATCAAGAAGTAATTGTTTAATTTATTTTAATGAATCTAGCCCTATGATATATCCAGCATTATTTAGAGTTTATACAGATTGTAATTCACCCTATAATCTAACTCTTAACGGGACTCAAATAGCCAATAATTCAATTATTAATTCAGGAGCAACAGCATACAATCTTTCTGTTTCTAGATTAGACAAAGAGAATTATACGAATTTTTTCAATGAAAGAGAGTTTATTATATTAAAGAATCAAGAGCTTTGTCAGGTTTTATTTAATACTTCTTTTCCGTTAGAGTCTTCAACACCTTTTTTAGTCTGGGGAAATTGTTCAAGTCCATTTAATTTATATTTAAATGGGGCTCCAATTGAAAATAATTCTATACAAATACATCTCCTTGGATTTTACAATTTTTCTTTACTCAGATTAGACGCAATAAATTATTCTTTTTATTACAATGAAACTCAAGCAATAATTGAAGACACCATTTTTCCATTAATCGATTTTGGAGTAAGTTCTCCCCAAAACAATTCGAAATTTGCAAGAGATTGGATATATATTGATGCAAATGTAGTTGAGGAAAATGAAGAGAATATAACCTTTAACTTGTACTATTCAAATAGGACTTTGCTAAATTCTTCGACATATGTCGATAAAAGAAGACAAATAAACTGGACAAATCTCCCAGAAGGAGTTTATTATACTAACATTTCAATATTTGACGCAGCACTTCATTTTAACTCTACTTCTACAAGAAAAATAACTTTAAATTTTACCATACCAAGTATAAACTTCATTTATCCAACAGAAGATAATCTTGCTTCTCGTTCTAAAGATTGGATTTATATTAACGTTTCTACTTCAAATGTTAACGAAGAGATAAATATAACCTTTAGTTTATACAATGATTCTGGTTTATTAAATCAATCCATTTATACAGATTCAAGAAGGCAAATAAAC
>DAHVOT010000073.1 GCA_027318675.1 archaeon
AGTTATTTGTCCTGGTCTTCCATCTTCATATTCACTGGTAATAATATGGAAAGGGGTTCCTCCAATTTGCACTTCCCATTCAAATCCATTTCTTCTTGTGGGTAATTCTTCTTTCTCACCTCTATTTAATTTCTTATGACTTTTCCCTCCAAAATCAACAGCACTTATTGGTTTACTGTTATTTCTAAAAACAGTTACTCCTTTAAGTCCCAATTCATGCCCCTTAACATAACAATCATAAATATCTTTAACAGTTGCAGTTTCTGGAAGATTATTTGTTTTTGAAATTGCACCAGATATAAATGGTTGCGCAGCAGCCATCATACCCAAATGTCCATCCATACCTATACTTCCTTCTGCTTTCGCATTTCCAAATGCAGTATCAAAAATTTGAACATGTTCAGGTTTTACATGAGGGGCATTTCTCATAGTATTATATTTTCCTACAAACTTAGAAATATCTGCAATTTCATTTTCTCTGTATTTTAATTTTCTTAAAGCAATATCAACATCTTTATTTGCTATTACTACATTTCCTCCTCCAGCTAAATTTTTCCTTATGCTTAAAGACATTGCAGGTTCAATACCTGTTGTACTGCATCCCATTAAGAAAGATATTGTTCCTGTTGGAGCTAAAACTGTTGCTTGAGCATTACTGAATCCATATTTTTCTCCGTTTTCAAGAACATTTTCCCAAGATTTATAAGCAGCTTCTTTTAATTTTTCATCTCCAACTTCTTCCCATAAAATATTATCTAAACTTTTCTTATGTTTACCCATAACCTCTAGCATAGATTTTTTGTTGAATTCGTAATGAGTAAATGTTCCCTTGGATTTTGCAATTTCTGCAGATGTTTCATAAACTGCCCCAGTCATTAAGGCAGTTAATGCTCCTGCAATTGCACGACCCTTTTCTGAATCATAGGGAATTCCTTGTCTCATAAGCAAAGAACCTAAATCAGCATATCCTGCTCCAACTGTAGCAAATTCTGGACTGATCATTGCAATCTCAGGTACAGGATAAGAAGCAGCTTGATTCGCAATATTCTGAGCTATAGAAAAAATTCTATAAGATTGTTTATAACCCTCTACATCAAAGCTTCCATCTTCTTTTAAAAAATGAGTAAGCCTCTGAGAAAATAAACTACAAGAAGTATCATTTAAAAAAGCATATTCTCCACAAGGATTAGTTGAAGTCTGTCTTCCAGAATTTTTAGTTGTATGCATTTCTTGTATTTTTGAATCATATTGAACAGCTGGGTCCCCTATTCTCCAACTTCCAAATGCAATTTCTTTCAACATTCTATCCGCAGAAAATTTCTTGTTTGGTTTTCCATCATTAACATTATATGTTTGTATGTCCTCTCCATTTTCAACAGCTTTAAAAAAATCATCATCCAATCTTATAGAAATATTTGTATTTTGAAGAGCAACAGTTGTGTATGCATCTCCATCCATCCCAGAACTAAAACCATTTTGCATTAAAATAAGTGCTTTTTTATCTTCATTCACTTTGTATCTTATTAAATCCATTGACTCGGGGTGTTTATAATCAATACCTAAAAATCGTGCAGCTCTTCTTGTTTTTCCTCCAGACTTTATTGAACCTGCAATTTTATCATATATCACTTCAAAGCTTATTACTCCTGAAGCCTTTCCCCCACCAGATAAATTTTCTCCATTACTTCTTATTGAACTTCCATTATGCCCATTTCCAGAACCTGAACTGAATATTCCTATTTCATCAATTGATTGCTGAGCAAGACTTTCTAAATCATCTCTAGGACCTCTTATGAAGCAAGCGTGTAATTGAGGATGAACATATTCACCATTCAAAACTCTTTTTATTTCTCCTGTTTCAATGTCTTTAACATAATTTATTCCTGAACTTCCCTCTATACCATATGAATTAAATAATCCTGCATTAAATTGGGTCGGGGAATTAAATGCTCCAACTCCATTAACCTGTAAAAAATATAATTCATTTCTAAAATTCTCTCTGTCTTCTTCTGTTTTAAAATAACCTAATTTCCAACCTTCATCTGTAAAGAAATCACCCACCCTTTTACTAAGATGTTTTAAAGAAAATTCATATTCTGAACCGATTTTTTCCTTAAGTTTTTCCTTCCATTTATCTTTTGTAGGTTTAAAGAAATATTTATCTGCAACAATCGATGCGTCAACATCATTCATCCATTCAGGGATTTCAGCATTTGTCATTTCAAACTTTACTTTACCTGTTTTAACATCATCTATCTTTAAATGCCTCTCAGTATATTTAACTGAATCCAAAGGAGTTTCATAATCTTTAGAAAAATATCTTTCAATAGTTAATCCTTCTTTAGGAGAAGAATAATGATAAATTCTTCCAATATCTAATCTATCCAAATACTGCTGACCATTAATAGTATAAACTGAAATCTCACCTCTAGAAATTGCAGTATCCAATTTTTCTCTGCTTAATCCTTCATTGGTTAATAATTCATAAGAATCACCAAGTAAAACATGCCTAGTCTTATCATAAGACCCCAAATGTATTGGAGAATACTTCTTTGAATCATCATTCAAAGAAATAGGTTTATATTTTGGAACAAATTTCTTTTCTAAGTTTCCTTCTAAATTTTCACCCATTTTTAACCTCTTTGTCCTGTCCC
>DAHVOT010000074.1 GCA_027318675.1 archaeon
GAAAATTCTTTTGTAGTGAAACTAAAAAACACTGTACCTGTTGAATGTTGGACAAATGTTGAACTTAAAGATATAGTAATAAATAGACTTACTCAAACTATAGGCACAGAGGAATCAGAAAAGATACTTCCAAGAAAATCAAAAAAGATATTTATATATGAGATTTTAACAGAATCTGATTTAGAACAAAATGATTTTGTGAAAGTTGTTTCGTATTATGGAGAGAGAAGAGATTCTTTAGTAAATACCAAAGAAGTAAGAATGGAATTAAATTATCAGAGATTTAATCCATTAACCTATGTTATATTTATACTTATATTTATAATACTTGTGTTTATAATTTTCTTTATAATTGCTAGAAGAAGAGAGAAAGATGATGATTAGTTTTTTATCTGGTTTAACCCACTTTCTATTTCTTTAAGTCTTTTAATTAAATTTTCTGCATCCTTTTTATCATAGGTAGCTAAAAGAACTTTTATTTTTAAAGGAATCATCATTAGTTTAAAATTTAATACTCCCAAATCAGTACCAGATTTTCGTAGTTCAGAAAATTGTTCATTTAAATTTTGATATTTATCTTTGGCAGAATCTTCTATTTTTTGTTTTATGCTGCTTTCAATATCTCCAATTAATTCAATTTTTTTTGAATCAATCAGATTTTCTGATATAAATAATAAAAATGTTTCGCGGAGATTCTTTTGAATATTTCTTAATTTATCTTCTATACTCTCTTTTTTTATATTTTTCATTGAATTATTCTTTTTTTCCATCTTCGTTTTTTATTTCTTCTTTTTTATTTCCTTCACCATTTTTATCCTGTTTTTTCTTTTTTTTAAATAAAGAGAAAAATTTCTTAAATTCTGAAACAACTTTCACAAAACCTTCTTTTACATAAACCCAAATTGTATTTAAACTATTTGAAATTTTATTAATCAAAAACTTAAATATGCTTTTTGTAGTCTTACGTATTACAATTAAATTTATTTTTATTTTGTGAAGGAAGTAAATTATTTTTCCCGGGATTATCCTATCAAAAAAACCTCTTATCTTTCTCCTAATTTTATAATCTGTAGATTTTAGGATTATCTTTGTCTTTTCCAATTTGTTTTTTTCAAGTTCTATACCTTCTGCTTTAAATTCTTTTAATTCTTCTTCAGAATTTTCTCTTTTTTTACGCTCTTTTACTTCTTTTTGGTACGATAGCTCTTTTTTTAATGATTTTTCATAGATTTTCCTTATTTCCTTTACTTTTTTAGAATATCTCTCTTCTAATTCTGCAAGACTTTTATTGTTTTTAAGTCCCTCTAAAAATAACTCTTCTTCCTTTTCAATGCCTTCTAGATATTCTTCTTCTATATCACTCATTTTATTTACAATAACAATTGCAGGTATTGCAAGAATTTTCTTTCGAATAAAATTCTGTCTTATAAAATTCCACCCCTCTTGTTATACATTCTGCACGGCAGTAGTTTTCACATCCAGAATTGTCTTTAATTGTATGTAGAAGATTATCAAACATCATAGAACACCTATCTTGAAGAGGAACCATTATGACTTCCTTTTTTTTAATATATTCCCAAAATTTTAAATTAATTAGAATCAGCAATATAAGCAAGATTATAAGAAACCAAAATATAATTGTAGCTACTTTACGAGATTTTTTTCTTTTCATTAATTATTTAGTCTTGTACACTTTTTTAAGATTTCCTTTTCTTTTAACTACCTCTGAAAAATCTTTTATTATTTTCTTTATGTTTTTTTCTTCTTTTTTCATTTCCTCTTCTTTTTCAACTAATTTTATGTATATCTCCTGCCATTCTGACTCTAATTTTTGTAAATGATGCATTCTTTCATTTATTCTTGTTTTAAATTCTTTTTCAACAGTTTCTGTTATAAATTCATTTTTTTGTTTTTCCCAATATTCTTTCATTTCTTCAATCGCGCTCTTATCAGAAAATCTTTTTTGATACCATGCATTTATTTTTGCAGGATCAAAGTTTTCTTTTTTTAATTCGTTTATCAGGGGGTTAAAGAAACTTTTTTCTAAGTTAAGATTTTCATCTTCTTTAGCAGGTCTTATTTCTTGGTCTGCTTTTTCATTTATCTCCGGGTTTTCTTCAGAATCTTCTTCTTGATTCTCCTCAACTTTCTCTTCGTTTTCTTGAGGAGGTTCTTCTTTTTCTTCTTGGATTGTGCTTTGCTCTTCTTGTTTTTCTTCAACCATCTCTGGAACAATAGGCATTTCTTTTTTTAATTCAGGGAGAGTCTCCTTTGGCTCTTCTTTTTCAGAATAATCTTTTTTTAAATCCTTCTTTAACTCATCTATTGCTAAATCAGGTAATTCATCAGGAGCATTATTTTTTTTAAACATCTTTGATAAAGCCATATTTCATCCCTTTTATTTGATGAAAAGCCGAAAATTCTTTAAATACTTTTTGGTAATTCTTTAGTTTATTCTATAATTTTTATATAGGAAACTTTATTAATTTTCTTTACGCGATT
>DAHVOT010000075.1 GCA_027318675.1 archaeon
TATATTTTTATTACAGTATCTAAATATCTTGGGTCACGATTCCTTCCTTCTATTTTAAAACAAGTTATTCCAGCTTTTTTTAAATCTTCAATAAAAGGTAGTGTGCACAGATCCTTTGCGGAAAGAACATGATTATTTTCAACTTCAAGCTCATATCCCTCTTGCGTGTCTTTTATTATATAATTTCTTCTGCAAGGGTGAATACATTCTCCTCTATTTGCAGATTTGTTGAATAAGAATTGAGACATCAAACATCTTCCACTTACAGCCAAACACATTGCTCCATGTATAAATGTTTCAACCTGAATATTTACATTACTTATTATACTTTTTATTTGTTTGAGATTTAATTCTCTTGCAAGGATGATTCTTTCTGCTCCTAATTTTTTATAGAACCTTGCGGATTCTATGTTTGAAATTGAAGCTTGAGTTGAAACATGGAAAGGTATCTTATATTTTTTGCAAAGTTGTATTACTCCTAAATCCCAGCAGATTATTGCATCTACTTTTCCCTTTACCTCTTTTATTATCTTCTCAATTTTTTCAAGTTCTTCAGAATAAATTATTGAATTTAATGTTAAGTATTTTTTGACGTTTTTTGTATTGCATATTTCATTTATCTTTGAGAAGTCTTTTAATTGAAAATTTCCTGCATTTGCTCTTAGAGAGAATTCCTTTAAACCAAAATAAACTGCATCTGCCCCCGCATTAACTGCAGTCTGTAACATTGGAAAGTCCCCTACTGGTGCTAGAAGTTCATACTTTGGGGTTTTATTATCCTTTTTCATAAAATAGATTATATTAATTAGCTTTAAAAATACTTTTTATCTTAAAATATTAGCCTTGATTGGCATATCTCATGGCGGTTGTAGTATAACGGTAGTACACACGGTTGTGGTCCGTGTAGAGAGGGTTCGATTCCCTCCATCCGCCCCTTTTGTTATTCTGTAATAGTAACAAAATAGAAAGATTTAAAAATAAAGAATTTCTTAATTTTCTATGAAAGAGTCAAAATTAAATAAGATACTTCCTTTATGTATGAGAACTGCTTCAACTGTAGTTGACTCTTTATCAATACAAGAAGCAGGTATAAGCAATCTTGGATTTAGACATAAGATTAGAGATATTTTAGATAGTTTTAATTATAATAAAGAGGATTGTCCTATGAATTCAGGTGTGAGTAAATTTAGCTCAGATTCTGAAAAAGGATATGTATTTTGTAAGCATAATTGTGATAAAATAGGTAATATGCAACCTTCTTATGGTTTATCTTATTTAGGAATTAAAAGAGATGTTATTGAGAATATAGAAAAAGAAATTATTAATACTAATTATTTAAGAATTTTGGAATAATTTAAGAGTCTCGAACACTTCTGTCCTGGTATCTCCATCCGCCCTGGACAATTTTATCCTAAATATTTATATATTAAATTACCCAATTATTTTGAGATTTAAAGAGGATGAACATGTTTAGAAATTATAAGCGATTATCGTTATTATTATTGTTGTTTTTTATTTTGGAGTTATTCTCTTATTTTCCTATTATAAGTGCAGCTAATAATGTTTCATCTTGTCAGCCAATATTTTTGTCTGGAGAGTATGTTTTGATGAATGATATTAATTATGGTGGAGATTTAATAGATTGTATTTTAGTTTTAGTAGATGATGTTGTATTTGATTGTAATAGATTTAGTTTAAGTGGTGAGAATATAGTTAATGGAATTGTTCTTAATTATACTTCAAATGTTACAGTTAAAAATTGTCTTGTAGAGGGAGTTGATTATGGAATTCTTGTACGAGAAGGTTCTGGTAATACAATTATTGACAATAACTTGAGCTCAAATGTGTATGGTGTGCGTATTCAAAATAGCTCTAATAATGTCTTAACTGGAAATCTTATAAATGATAATCAGGAATCAGGTATTATCTTAGTTTCAAGTTCAGAGAATCAAATTTACAATAATTTCTTTATTAATACTAAGAATTTTCAAATCACAGGATCTTATGGATTAGATTTTTGGAATAACAGTGCATGGGGAAATTATTGGGCTCATCCTAATAATAGCGGTTATTCCTGGTCTTGTTCTGATTTAAATTTGGATTATATTTGCGACATTAGTTATACCTTAAAAATGAATGATACAGATTTTTTTCCTTTGAAAAATTGTTCTATTTGTCCAATTTATACATTGGATATTGATGTTAACAGAGGAAGCAGTTCCAGAAGTCAGAAAAATCTTGTTTATTCTGCAAATACTCTTCAATTGTCTATAGGATATACTAATATTTATTCTAATGGAGATTCATTA
>DAHVOT010000076.1 GCA_027318675.1 archaeon
AATAATTAACTTTCTTATAGAAGGAGGCAGTATTTTTCTTATTATCTGTAGTTGGGGAAATGGTTAAATTAACAAAAAATGAAAATCTTAACACATACTCTGTTGGTTTTCAGGGAAAATATGACGAAAGTAAATACATAAAAATAACTAAAGACTTTTTTAAGACAGTCCATCACCATCATTATTTTAAAAAAAATGATTTTGAAAAAATTCTGGATAAAATATTTAATTATTATGGCGAACCTTTTTCTGATATCTCTATGTTTCCCACATTTTTTATATCAGAAATAGCAAAGAAAAAGATATCTGTTGTTCTTAGTGGGGATGGAGGAGATGAAATATTTGGAGGATATCCCAATCATAAAAACGCGTATCAAATACAGATAATAAGAAAAATACTGCCTCCTTCTATAAGAAAGTTAATTATTAAATCCACAAATAACCAAAAAATAACAAATATCT
This sequence comes from archaeon, assembly GCA_027318675.1. Lineage (GTDB taxonomy): Archaea > Nanobdellota > Nanobdellia > Pacearchaeales > GW2011-AR1 > MWBV01. Next base: position 463 of record DAHVOT010000076.1, read on the forward strand.
TAAAAAAGAGCATGGTTGAAGATGAAAGATTGTTTATACCAGAAGGAGAATATTTTCCCGAAGAGGTTCTCGTATGGAAAAAAAATAAGTGGGAAGAGTGTTTGCATTATTCAGATGGAGATATTATTGAAGCATCTATAATGATGGATAGGCATTTTATTACTCTCCCAGATAACTTTTTAGTTAAAGTTGATAGGGCATCTATGGCAAATGCATTAGAAGTAAGAAGCCCATTTTTAGATTACAGATTTATAAATTTCTCAGAGAATATCCCTTCAAAATGGAAAGTTGGTTTATTTAAGAATAAAAAAATAATGAAAAAAATAGTTAAAGATATTATTCCAAAAGAAATTTTAAATCTTAGAAAAATGGGGTTTATACCTCCGGTAAATGAATGGTTAGAAGAAATAAGAGAAATAAAAGATATTAATAAATTCCTTTATATATTAATAGAAAAAAATATTATATCTAAAGACATTAAAGAATTTTATGAAAAAAATATATTCAATAAAAAGCATCCAAATTACAAAGAATATGTGATAAGACTTTTTTTATTGAAAAAATGGATGAATAATAATATTTAGAAAATGAATTCTTTTAGATATAAATGTTTAAAAGATAATGAAGAGAAATTTTATTATGAAAAAAGCACTTGTTTGTGGTGCAGGAGGCTTTATTGGAAGCCATCTTGTAACTTACTTGAAAAACAAAGGATATTGGGTTAGAGGTGTGGACTTGAAATATCCAGAATTTTCAAAGACTAAAGCAGATGAATTCTTGATATTGGATTTAAGAGGAAGAAAAAACTGCAGAAAGGCACTTTCTGTAAACGGAGGTTTTGATGAAGTCTATCAACTTGCTGCAGATATGGGTGGCATGGGATTTATTCATTCTGCAGAATGTGACATAATGCACAATAGTGCTCTGATAAATATAAATATGGCATATATTGCAATAAAAGAATTCAAGGTTCCAAGGCTTTTCTTTTCTTCTTCCGTATGTATATATAGAGATATGAAAAAAGGAGAAAAAGAGATAACAGAAGAAGCAGCTATACCTGCTAATCCTGATAATGAATACGGATGGGAAAAATTATATGCGGAAAGAACCTATCAGGCGTTTGCAAGGAAATACGGTACAAAAGTTAGAATTGCTAGATTCCAAAATTGTTATGGTCCTGAAGGAACTTGGAAAGGTGGAAGAGAAAAAGCTCCTGCTGCATTATCAAGAAAAATCGCAGAAGTACAGGGGGATTCAGGAGAAATAGATGTTTGGGGAGATGGAAAAGCTAGAAGAGTTTTTGTATATATTAATGATTTAGTTGAAGGAATTTATTTGGTTATGCATTCAGATGTTGAATCTGCGGTGAATATTGGCCCAACAGAAGATACTTCTATTAATGATTTTGCTAGTTTAATAGCAAAGATAGCAAAAAAGAAAATAAAAATAAAACATATTGATGGCCCCGTTGGTGTTGAATCTAGAAATTTTTCAAATAAAAAAATAACTTCTCTTGGGTGGAAACCTAAATATTCTCTTGAAGAAGGTATGAAAGAAACTTATCTGTGGGTAGAACAACAAGTTAAAAGAAGAGGGAAATCAATCTAAAAATCAGTTACTTATATATTCATAAAAATTATTTTATCTTTAACAAATATTTAATCAGGTTAAAATCTTCTTTATTAATTCCTTTTAATAATATTAAAACTACAAAATATATTCCTATACCAAGTATTATCTCAAATATACCCCACCATAAATTTATGTTAACAAAGTGATGAAAAGCTAGCAAGAAAATAGACATAATCAATGTAGAGAATATTGGTTCCCTTAAACCAAGATCGG
>DAHVOT010000077.1 GCA_027318675.1 archaeon
ATTACAGAAAACACTTTTCAAATACTTCTAACTTCAATGAGAGTGATTTAATTGAAGGTGAAAATGAATTAATAAACGCCATGAGAACTTACAACTCAATTAACAGCTTTGGTACAAGAAATTAAAGAAGGTTAGTTGAAAAAGAGTATAAAATTAAAAACAATGATTTTTCCTAAAGGTTAAAAATAAAAACAATTGTTTTTATATAAAAACAACATATTTATAAAGTTTAAAAACAAAAACAATAGTATGCAAGAATTAAAGCTAATAAAATTCACTGAATTTTTTTTGAAAAACCCATATAAAGAAGTTTATATAAGAGAATTAGCAAAAAAATTAAAATTAAGTCCTTTTGCAACAAAGAAATATGCTGATTTACTTGTAAAAGAAGGCTTAATCATAGAAGAAAAAAAAGCTCATGTAAGGTATCTTGTAGCAAATACAAAAAATATTTTCTATAAACATGCAAAGATAACCTATAATTTAAGAGAGATCTTGAATTCTGGATTAATAGAGTTCTTAAAAGAAAATGTTTCAAATCTAACTTCAATTGTAGCTTTTGGGTCTATTTCTAGAGGAGAAGATAGTGAAGAAAGTGATGTAGATATAGTAATAATAGGAAAAGAAAAGAATTTAAGCCTCACTGAGTTTGAAAAGAAAATGAAAAGGGAAATAACTCTTCATTTTTTTAGTTGGAGTGAATGGAACACCCAAATTAAAGAAAACTCTCCATTTTATTATGATGTAATAAATTCAGGAATCCCTTTGCATGGTGAACTTCCAATTATAAGAGTATAAAATGAATGTAAAAAACACAGAAGATTGTTTTAAATTAAGACTGTTGAGAAAGATTGCTCCAGATAAAGAGAAATCGAAAAAATCGATGGAAATATCAGAAAGAAGAATTGCAACTGCAAAAGAAATGTTAAAACACAAGATATTTGGGTTTATTGTGACAGAATCCTATATGTCCATGTTCCATGCATCAAGAGCACTATTGTACAAAGACGGAATACAAGAAAAAAGCCATTATGCAATCTCAGTTTATTTAAAAGAAAAATATGCAAATAAAATACCTCTTCCAATAATAAACTTACTTGAAGTTCATAGAATAGAAAGACATGAGGCAACATATGGCTTTGAATATCAACCCAACAAAGAGGATGCAGAACTTGCTATAAAAGATGCAGAAATATTTATTAAAGAAATTAAAAAGGTTTTAAGTGAAGGAGAAAAATGAAAAAAGTATTCATTGCTGGAGTAATCTTATTGGCTATATTCTTAGTTGTGCTTGCATTTATTCCTTTAGGAATTGAACCCTTAACTGAAGTTTATTTTGAAAATCACACTCAATTGCCAAGTGTAATTGAATTAGATAAGACTTACAACTATTCTTTTACAGTTCACAACTTAGAATATCAAAAGATGAGATATACTTATACTATTGATATGTATGATGAACAAGGAAACTTAACAGATAGCTTAGATTCAGGAGAATTTATTCTTGCTCATGATGAATCTGTAAGAGTAGACAACGTCTTTAATTTTGGATATCATATAAATAGGACAAAAATAATTGTGAATGTCTCAAAGGATTTAAGTTTGGAAACACCTAAATTCAAAGAAAAGCTCTGGTGGCCAGACCCTAATTATCCTATGAATGTTGATATACATTTCTGGATTGAAGAGGCTTAAATAGCTTGTAGAAAGGTTTATAAGTAAGATATTCTTACTTTCTTACGTCATGGAAATAACAAAAATAAGCTCAAAAGGTCAAATTGTAATTCCAAACAGAATAAGGAATGAATTAAATTTACAAGAAGGATCAATAATTGCGGTAGATAAAATGAAAGATATGATAATAATAAAAAAAATAGATGAAGGATTAATTAAACAATTCGAAGAAGGTTTAAAAGATTTAAAATCAGGAAAAGTCAGAAGAGTGGCTTAATTTTTCTGCATATTTTCTATATTCTTTGAAGTATCTTACAACCTTGTCTATTGTTTCTTCTTGAGCTTTTTTATCACTCAGAGCAACAACCAATATTAACATTAAATCATCATAAACCAAATAATAAATTCTTTTTTCTTTTATTCTTTTTTCTCTGAAAAATTTATATCTTATTTGATCTCCAACATAAGGATTCTCTTTAAGTTCTAGAAATATCTTTTTTATTATCTCT
>DAHVOT010000078.1 GCA_027318675.1 archaeon
TTGTATAGAAAAATATGAACAGATAAAAAAAATACTTAGAGAGGAGAGATAAATGTCTGAAGAATATGAATGTTCTAAACATCCAGAGAATTTAAGAGGTTTAAATCCGGAAGAATTTGCAAAAGAGTTTGTTCATACAAATTATTTTTATCAGAAAGAGTGTTTTAAAGAGATGATTAAAGAATACAAAAAAGAAGAAGCTGGAGATAGAAATTTAGGAAGAAAACAGTTATATTCTGGATTAGAAGAATTATCTGCTGTATTTAATGGACCTGTTAGTGAAGCTATAAATAAAGTATGTAGAGCTTGTAGAAAATATCTTAAGAATCCTTATAAAAATAGCAAATAATATTTAGATTAACAATCCTTAAAAACCCTCGATTAGTAGAATATTAATGCTTACTAAAGGAATGAGCAAGAGTGAGATTGAAAAAGAGCTTAAAGGCAAAGGAGATTTTATTCAGATTGATTATCTGAACAGATTTATAGCACAAAAACCGCCTTTACATGAAAAGAAGTTTGCTTTTATGAAATTAATTGAAATTTATCAGTCCAAAAGCATGTTTAATGATGTTGCTAAAATCTATAGCAATCTCTCAACTTTAGCACTTTCTTCTCAGGAAAGGGGGGAATATCTCATAAAGGAAACAAAGGCCCATATACAAAGCGGAAGATTTGATGAAGCAGATGCTGTTATGAGGAGAGCTATGGAAGAAGTTCCAATAATTAAAAAAACAGAGATTTACGAGGATATAAAGAAATTTTATAAACAACAGGCAGAACAGTATGAAAGAGAATCTAGAAGAAATCATGCTGTTAAAATGTATGAAAAACTTCTTAGTATGAAAATAAGTGAACAGGAAAAAAGTGAAATTAAAGGAAAATTATTAGCATTATATGATCAATTAGGCAAATTCAGAGAACATTCTGTTTTGAGTGGAAGAAGATAAAATTATTTAAAATTATTATCTGCAAAAGCAATTAAATTTTTTAAATAATTAATTCCTTTTTCAGTCAACTTATAACTTACATCGTTTTTATCATGCGGGTTTATGACTTTTATCGCATATCCATTATCTATCAAGTCAATTGCCCCCATATGGTTTCCTTGTTTTATGAAATCAAGATATTGAATTCCAGCAATATTACTTTTTGACATAAGAATTAATGCACTTAATCTAGATTTAGTTATATCTTCTAATGCCATTACTGGATATGATGAAGAGTTATATAAATATTGTTAGACTTAAAATATGTGTATTCTTTAGTATAATTTAATTTTTAAATATAAATTCTATTTATATTTTCATGGGAGAGTATGATCAAGTTTACAAAGAGAAAGAAGAAGAATTTAATATACCTGTTTATGATGTTGAATACACTAATATTCAAGGGAAACGAGCTAAAGCGCAAATTTCTGCAAAATCAGATGAACATGCATTTAATCAACTAGAAGATTTATTGAAAAAAGTAGGATATTTGCCCTCATCTATTAAGAATCTTAATCTTACTGCTAAAGAAGCTGATTTTAAGGCGTGTGAATTTTGGATTGTACTTAAATAAACTCAGTATATTTCTTAGTATAATATAATTTTTAAACTGATTTTTAGTAATATCAAAATGGGATTTGCAAAAGGAAAAGAATATAATGGTGTTCCTAATAAGAGGAAGGCTATGATTAAACCTTCTGTAGAATATCCTATTTATGGTTTATTCTATAAAGATGGTTTTGCGACAAATGCTATTGCAACATGTGCAGCTGAATCAAATGAAGAAGCCATAGAAATGTTTGAAAAAACATTATTGGAAAAAGATATGAGTTTTTTAAGAGGTCCTCTTGAAACAATTGCAGAAGATACTGGTTATACAACTTCTAAGAAAGGTATAATTTATGCTTACGACTCTATGACTAGAAAGATCTTTTAATTAAATTTTTAAAGACATAATTTACAATATATCTATGGTAAATTATCCAATACATAAAATAGTATATACTGATATGAATAAAGATAGAGTTGTTGCATTTGTATCAGAAGATTCTAGTAAATTAGCTCTTATTTTACTTGAAGAAACTCTTGAAAAATTAGGTTATTCTGATAAAAGTATTCAAAACATGCTTCCTGTATCAAGAGAAACAGAGTATGAAGCTCCAAGCGGACAAATAGAATTT
>DAHVOT010000079.1 GCA_027318675.1 archaeon
AGGCCGGTGGATGCGGCAGCGGCGGGGAGTCGATGCTCTTCTGCACGCGGGCGTCCGCCGCCTCGTTCGCTTGCGTTCCAAATATTTAGGGGAAAAAATTGTTCAAGATTTTGCAAAGGAATATTTAATTTGTAGAGCTGGTTGGATGGTTGGGGGAGGTCCAAAAAAAGATAAAAAATATATTAATAAAATAATGAACCAAATTAAAGAGGGAAATAAAGAATTACATGTTATTGACGGATGTGGAGGAATCCCAACTTACACTTATGATTTTGCAAGAAATGTTAAGCTTTTAATTGAAAGAGGAGAGAGAGGGTTATACAATATGGTTTGTAATGGAGAAAACACAGATAATAGGTTGGCTGTAACAAAGGAATTAATAAAAATTTTAGGAAGAGAAGATGAAATAAAAATAGTTCCAGTTAATGAAGAATTTTTTAAAGAAGAATATTATGCTAAAAGACCAACAGCAGAAAGACTTCTAAATAGAAAACTAGAACTTAAGAAATTGAACATAATGAGACCATGGCAGATTTGTTTAAAAGAATATATTGAAGAATATTATCCTGATTTAATTAAGAAATAATTATAATTATTTAATTAGGGCATACTCATATATCTTCCTCAATTTTTCGTTTTTCTTATCTATAGAAAATTTACCTGTTGAAACTCGATTAAATCCATTTTCACCAAGTTTTTCTCTTAAATTATTATTTTTAATTAGTTTTTCTACAGCTTTTTCTATTTTTTTTGAATTTTTACTTGAATTCTCTTTTATCCTTTCCAAAACATCCTTTGTGTAATCGGGGACATTATATTTGTCTATATAACTATTAATAGATTCAGGATTTATTAAGATACCATTTTTATCATCTACATATTCGTCATTAGCCCAGCAATTATAAGTAATTATTGGCAACTTAAACCACATTGCTTCTAGGAAAGCCATTGCAGGAGCTTGATAACAGGGTTGAACAAATATTTTGGATTCATTAAATATTTTCCACATTTCTTCTCTAGGAAGAGAATTTATTAATAAAAGATTTTTTGGAAAGTCCATTTTAATGTTGCTCGGTAATTTACCAAGTATTGTAAAATTCCATCTTGGATATTTTTTTGCCAATTTCTCAAAAGCTATCAGAGTTTCAAGTCCACCTTTAATTAGAAAAATTTGATCTTCAAGTATATTGTTCGTAGATATAAAAATAATTCTATTTTTTCTTTTAACATGTTGTCTAAACTCCTCTGAGATAAATATTGTAGGATAAATTATTTCCTGGGGCTTTTTTACCTTATCTCCAAAAAGTAGTTTAAATGATTTCAGAGATTCCTTATGTATTGGCATTAAATACTTTAAATTTTTTTTGTTAAGTTTTCTAATAATCCTCTTTTTAACTAAGTTATTTTCTTTATCTTTTATATTAATAAAACTATACCCGGTTTCATAGTCTGCAACACATCTCTTTTTAGTGTTTCCAAGATGAAATGTAAAATGTATTAAATCTGCACCAGAATCTTTTCTTAGAATATCATTTATAGTTTGATGGAATTTAGATACAAAAGGTAATATCTTAACTATTTTCTTGTATATTTTACCTAATGTAGAATAACTTTTTTCATTTACTCCAACAAACTCTGATTTAATATACTCTACTCCCTCTGGAGGATTATTGAAAAAAGAGTGATAGAGAGAATGTGTTTTCTTTGTTATGTTGAAATCTAATTGAACTTTTATTTTTTTCATTTTACTTTTTTATTATCCACCAATCTCTTCTATCTCCAAAATTGATCTTTAAGTTGTTTTTTCTAGCGAATTCCAATACTGCAGTGCTTACTCCTAAGGACTGGATGTCATGCCCAGACATAATTCCCCCTTTGTTTAACTTATTCCAATACAATTCCAAATCTTTTTTAACATAATCATATTCATGATTTCCATCTATATATATAAAATCAACTATTGGAACAAATTTTACTGCATCTTCTGAGAGTTTTTTTATGTATTTTACCTTTTGATTATATTTAAATATCCTTTTTTTACATTCTATAAAATCTTTATTTAGTGATTGCTGTGTTCTTTCAGGTTCGGATTTTTTATAATCTGCATAAGATTGCCAAGGATCAATAAGATACAGTTCTTTTATATTAAGATTTTTTAAAA
>DAHVOT010000007.1 GCA_027318675.1 archaeon
AAATTATTTCCTGCTTATTTTCCCCCCTTTAACCTGCCCCCAATTTTCACTAATTAATTCAAATTCAAAATCTTCCTCATTTAAACCTGAAAAAATTATCAACTCTTTGAAAAGCTCTTCAGAAATTAATCTTTCCTCACCGTAATAGTTCTTAAGTGTGGAATAATTTACATCTATGCCTCTATTAATTAATTCTCTTAAAGAAGGGCAATTTGTTTTTTCAAGAACTTTCTTTAAAAATTCTCTTTGTTTACCTTTACTAAATTTAACTCTCATTTTGTGTGATTTCTCAATATAGCTGCGGGACCACACTATAAAAAACTTTTTAAACCAATTAAAACAAAGATTTCTATGAAAATTCCAAAAACAACAAAAAGATTTTGTCCATACTGTAAAAAAAAGACAGAACAAAAGATAAAATTAGTTGGTACAGGATTTCAGAGAGGAACACTTACTAGAGGTTCAAAATACAGAGCAAAATTAAGAGGATTAGCAAGAGGAATTGGAAATAAAGGAAAATGGGGTTCAAAACCTGCTGCTTCAAAATTCAAGAGAAAATCTAAAACAACTAAAAAAACAAATATAATGTATACTTGTAAAGAATGTAATAAATCAAAATACCAAAAGAAAGGTATAAGATTAAGCAAACAAGTACAAGAATAAAAATAAATAAAACTCAAAAAAATAAAAAATAAAATGGCACAAGCAAAAAAGAAAAAAAAGTTTTTCGATGTAGAAATGCCTCTAATAAATAAGCAAACCCAAATATTTGCATTTGAACTTTCAGAATTAGAAGGAAAATACATTAAATATGATTTAACAAGAATTCTAAGAGGTAAAAGTATATTGATGCAATTCAAAGTACAAGTCAAAGATAACAAAGCAATTGCCCTTCCTAGAGGAGCATTACTTATGCCTTATTTCTTAAGAAGAATGATAAGAAAAGGAACAGATTATGTTGAAGATTCATTCATTACAGATTGTAAAGATGCTTCTCTTAAAATAAAACCTTTTTTAATAACAAGAAGGAAAGTTTCAAAAAGAGTTAGAAGAGGTTTAAGAGAAAAGGCAAAACAAGAAATAATAAAATACCTAAGGGATAAACCTGCTCAAAGAATATTTGAAGAGATATTAAAAAATAAAATGCAAAAAGAATTAAGCATCTTATTAAAGAAAATTTACCCTCTTGCTCTTTGCGAAATAAGGTCTATAGAAATAGAAAAAGATTTGGAAGTAAAAGAAAAATCAAAAGAAGAGAAAGAAAATAAAGAAGAAGACATAGAAAAAGAAAAGAAAGAAACAAAGGCTAAAAAGAAGCAAGAAAAAGAAGACAATTCTGAAGTAAACTAAAGATAATTTGCAAAATACGAAATCTTTTAAATCATTAATTCCCAGTATTTATATATCTAGATAAGCCTGTATAGCTCAGTGATAGGCTCAGATTAGCATCTGGCTAAATCACTTTGTTTAGGCATCAGTAAGCCTGTATAGCTCAGTGATAGAGCAACTGACTTGTAATCAGTAGGTCGGGGGTTTGAATCCCTCTACAGGCTTTGTGAAGCAAAGCTTGTTGTAGCAAAATTTCCCCATTCAAAGGTAAGTTTTGCTCTACAGGCTTTGATATCTTGTTGAATTCCAATAATATTTATAAATAAATCTTCCTAATTTATTTAATGACAAAAAAAGAGGAAATAACACTTAATAAAAAAACTATTCAAGAGGCAAAAAGAAGACATGGAAATGCCATCGACTCTTGGAAAAAAAATCTTGAAGAAGCTATCACAACAAGCTATGATTATTTGAAAAAATATCCTAAAAATTCTGAAAAAAAATTTGAATCTGTCAAATTATTATTAAAAGATGGATTAGCATTATTAGAAGACAGAACATATAATGAAAAGTTCTCAGAAGGGAGAGAAATATTTCATTATATGAAAGAAGCTATATCTAAGAAAGAAAGTAAAGTTATTTTATCCGATGAAATAGAAAAATACAGACAAGACCTCGCTTTACGTGGCGGTTTATTAATTGAAAAATCTCATTTCAGAATGGATTTTGGAGAAAAAGATTCAGAGATCCTCCGTTATTATGATAAACATTTCGGAAACATCTCTCCTTCCTTAGAAAAATCAATAGCAGTTGTATCTTTGATATCAATTGCATCTGGATTGTTAATAGGATCACCTGCATTAACAGGAAATGCAATTGCCCAAACAACAAATGCTTCTCTAGGATACGGAGCAATACTTATTATAGCTGGTATTCTTGGACTATTTATTGCAAAAGAGAAATAATCTACTTGAGATAATTTGTAAAGATAAATTTAATATTAATTAAGTTTAACGGCAGTTCCATATGCAAGCATCTCAGAAGCACCTTGCATTATCATAGCAGTCATAAATCTTACTCCAACAACAGCATCTGCTTTCATCTCAACAGCTTGGTTTATCATCCTATTATACGCTTCTTCTCTCGACTGAGTCATCATTGCAGTGTAATTCTTTACTTCTCCTCCAACTAAATTTTTTAACCCTGCACCAATATCTACTCCCAAATTTCTTGTTCTAACAGTGTTTCCTTTAACAACTCCTAAAACAGCAACAATTTTTCTACCTGGAACTTCCTCTGTTGTGCTAACAATAATTTCTTTTGCCATATTATTCCTTAGTTTTTATTTTATTTAAATCTTGCCTTTGTTCTATCTCGTCTTCTTTTTTATTAAGAATAATTATTAATCCAATAATTATAAGTGGAATTGAATACATAAGCATAATCAACAAAGTAAAAAAACAAATAACTGTCCAAATTATTCCCAACCCAAATATAATTCCACCAAGAATAATCCTTTCATTTTTCATACAAATAAAAGATAATTATCATTAATAAAACTTACTTTTCAAGAATCTCTATTTTCCCTCCTTCAGAAAGTATTTTTGATATTTCCTTAGGTAAATTTGCAATATCTCCTTTTTTATATGGTCCCATTTTATCTTCATCTGCTCCCAAAAATTCATCAACATCATCCAAAAAAACAACCAAATCATGATTTTTAACAGGTTCGCCCTTAGCATTTCCATTAAGAGACTCAATTAATCTTTTTTCAGAAGAATCCATACATCTCATTAATCCTTCAAAAAGCTCCTTTTCTATAGCAAGCATATTCTCAAAATCCTGTTTTGAAATACCTGTCTCTGCAGCAATAAGAACAAGGTTAAGAATCTTCTTTCTTCTTCTTATTATTAATTCTTTAAACAAGGTTGTTGCATTTTCAAGTTGCTTTTTTGTTTTAATAGCTGAATCTGAAAACTCTTCCTCTTCCTTAGAGGCAGTCTCTTTTTTCTCTTTAAGATATTTTGAAAATTCAGAAACAAAATTCTTTGGTATTTGCTGTAACTGCTCAGAATATCTCTCTTTTCTCGCCGCCTCATAAATATCATTGTATGTAATCATCAAAACAAAAAACATTAAGTGTTTTTAATAATTGTTATATTTGAAAAAGGAGTTACAAAAATTAGATTATATCTCTCTTATAAAACTTAAATAATACACTCTTGCTTTATGCATTTTAATATCTTCTATATTTTTTGAGCTATAATTACCATTTCTTTTCTCCCAATATGTTCTAATTTGTGTAGGGGTTAATATTTCTCCATCTGGACAAACAATGGAATTAGTTTGATCTATAATAGAAGTATCGAACTGAGAAGCAAGCATCCCAAAACCTTCCTCCTCTAATTGCTTACATCTAAAAAAAATACTTTCTTCTTTATCTGATTCAAATATATTCTCTGCTTTTTCTGTCCAAGGTATCTTATTTATCAAACTTTTCTTGTTCTCTTTCATAAGATCATCCTCTCTTTATAGTGCTACTTTTAATTTTAATAAGAGCTTCATAAACTTCTTTTAAATTGTTCCCATCATACCTTATAACCTGGGGATTAAAATAATTTTTATTAAACTCATTTGCAGGCATAATTACCAAACCCCTTTTTCTCCATTCAAGCCACTTATCAATATAATCTGGATAATCATCAACAAGAACTTTACCATAAACCATTCCTTTATTTCTAGTTAAAGTTAAATCAAAATCCTCTCCAAAATGCTTATCAATGCACTTCTTTTTACCAGACCAAGCTGCAGGATTCTTTCTTGGACCTTGGGTAAGAATATGAACACTATATCCTAATTCTTTAACAATTTTTAATATGTCCCAACCTAATTGAAACTTAGGAAGATTTTCCCACCAAGATTCAGAACTTGTAATCAAATCTATTCTATTTTTAAGATAATCTGGATTATCATTAAATTTTAATTCAACATCTGATTCACCAGGATAACGAATTTTATTTAATTCATTTTTTAATCCAAGATTATAATCAAAGAGAGTCCCATCCATATCAAACAAAGCAATTAAATCATGTCTCATATAAAAGAATTACAAATCAATTACTCCTTCTTTGGTCAAAGCAGCAAATCTTATCCCAACAGGCAGATTAATCAAAGCAGATATAATTGCCATATGCTCTTTTCCTTCTCCACTTGCAATAGAAAGTGCAACTTCTGTCCCATCGATTTTTCCTTTTAATTTTTTCGAAAGTTCATCCCTCAAATCTTTTATCTTTGATTTTAAATCAACTTTAACAAATTCGAATTTCTTTTCATGAGTAAATCCTGCACCGAATTCATCACCTATAACAATAATTTTATCCCATTCTCCATGTTTCATCAAACCAGAAACTTGCCCCCAGGTTCCTTTTCCAGATGAAAGTAATGCGACTAATTCCATAAAACTGAAACCTAAAACCAATTTATAAGGATTATTGTATTATCCAATATAGTCTCTAAAACCCAACATTTAAAAACCCAGAAAAATATAAAAAATCAACCGTTTGAACCATATCGGACTGGAATACATTCTATATCCAGCACGAATAATGTGGGAGGTTAAAAACAATAAAATGGCAGAACTAGAAGCTGAATTAAAGAAAGGTTTATCTGAATTAAGAAAAACCAAAGAAAGAAAATTTGATCAAACAGTTGATTTAATTGTAAATTTACAAAAATTCGATGTTAAAAAAAGCAATGTAAATTTATTTGTAAATGTCCCTCACAAAGTAAAGGATAAAAAAATAGCAGGATTCTTAGAAGTTAAAAATAAAGATGTTGAAACAATAACTCCTGATGAATTCAAAAAATATTCTGATAAATTAAAGATGAAACACTTAGTTTCAACCTATGATTTTTTCATAGCTCAAGCAAGTTTAATGCCAAGTGTTGCTACAAATTTCGGTAGGGCATTGGGGCCAACAGGAAAAATGCCATCTCCACAATTAGGTATAATTCTAAACGCAGATGAAAAAACAATTAAAGAACTGAAAAACAAAATAAACACAAGCATAAAAATAAAAGTAAAAGAACCAAGCATAAAAATTCCTATAGGAAAACAAAGCATGAAAGATGAAGATATTATAGAAAACATAATGTCTATTTACAATTTACTTCTTAAAACTCTTCCAAGAAATAAAGAAAACATAAAAAATATTGAAATAAAATTCACAATGACTAAACCACATAAAATATATTTAAAATGAAATCAAAAATAGCTACAAAATCAAAAACCGCAAAAATCCCAGAAAAGAAAAAAAAGGCAGTTTTAGAATTATCTAAATTAATTCAAGAAAAGAAGACGATCTTAGTTGTTTCAATAAAAAATATTCCAGGTTCGCAATTTCAAGAAATAGTTAAGAAATTAAGAGGAAAAGCAGTAGTTAAAGTCCCTAAAAAAAATTTAATCATAAAAGCTTTAGATTCCTCTAAAGAAGAGGAAATAAAAAAAATAAAAGAAAGTATAACCAATGACTTTGCATTATTATTCTCAGATTTAGATTCTTTCGAATTAGCAATAGACTTAATAAGAAAGAAAAGCCCTTCAAAAGCAAAAGCAGGACAAATAGCTCCAGAAGATATTGAAATACCTGCCGGGCCAACAGATTTAGTGCCAGGGCCTGCAATAAGTGAACTAGGAGCATTAGGAATACAAATACAAATTGAAGGCGGAAAAATAACAATCAAATCTCCAAAAGTTGTAGCTAAAAAAGGGGAAAAAATTACTCAAGGTGCTGCAGATATGATGGGTAAACTAGACATAAAACCATTTAGTATAGGATTTATCCCTGTAGCAGCATTCGATAATACTGCAAAAATATTCTATCCAAATATAGAACTCAATCCAGATAAAACTCTTGAAGACTTCAAAGAAGCTTATGGCAGAGCATTGCCATTTGCAGTGAACATAGGATATACTACTCCTGAAACAATAACCTTCCTAATAGGAAAAGCAGGAATGCACGAAAAAGCAATAAATTCATTATTATCTCAAACTCCTGAAATAAATTCTACAGGAGAAGGAAATTAAAATGGAATACATATATGCAGCACTTTTGTTGCACAAACTTGGAAAAGAAGTTAGTGAAGCTAACATAAAAAGTGTTGTTGTAGCTGCTGGCGCACATGCAGATGATTCAAAAATCAAATCGCTTGTCGCTAGTTTGAAAGGTGTGGATATAGCAAATGAATTGGCTAATGCTAGTTTAGTTGCTGCTGCTCCTGCTAGCTCAGCTCCTGCTGAAGCAAAGAAGGAAGAAGCACCAAAAGAAGAGAAACACGAAGCTGCAGCAGAGGGTCTTAGTGCACTATTCGGTTAATTTTGAATTTTTTAAAAAGTAACTAAGCCCTTTACACTTTGCTAGTTTGTACACAAAAAATAAAATAGAAAACTAACGGCAAGCACAAGTGTAAATGTATTTCAAAGAACAATAATTCTTAAAATAATAAAAAATATCTAATTTATATGGAACAAAAAGTCATTTATTCCTTTGACATTAATCAAAATTACTCTTTAAAAGAGCTATATGAAAACTTCATAAAAGAGTATTCAATTAATCTAAGCAAAGGACCATTATTAATATCTGAAAGAATCCTGAAAGACGGAATTGAAATTTCTCCCGAAAGAAAAAAAGAAAAAATAATTGAAATAAATCCATTAAAAAAAGAATCAGAGCTTGAAACAAAATTATATATTAAAAATGAAAATTTTGGATTTAGAATTTATAAAACAAAAGAAGGAAAATTTATTGAAGTGAATTACATAAAATTCCCTTCATTTCACAAATCCAACTCTCCTTAGAATTTCAGGACCCATAATCCTTCCTAATTCACCTTTCCTACATTCGCTCTCACAGAATTTCTTTACAGTAGGAACCTCGCTGCAATTATAAAATAAAACAGGAACAGGATCAGCAGAATGTCCTTTTAGTTTACAAGGAGTTGAATGATCTCCTGTAACAAGGATCTTAATTTTATTCTGAGGAGCAATGCTTCTTAAATATTTAAACAAGGTTATATCAATATACTCAATCATTAACTTCTTTTCAACAGGTTTATTATCATGTCCAGGTAAATCTGTTTCTTTAATATGTATATAAGCATAATCTGCCCTCTTAATATTTTTTTTGATTACGTTTGCAGAATGTTTACACGCTTTTCTTAACCCCTTCCATAAATTTTCATATGCATCAATTCCAGTTAACTCAGGGTAATCAAAAGCATAATTTTTCATCCCGCACGCATTTGAAAATCCAATTTCTAGAGGCATATAATTTGCAGAAACCCATTTCTTATACTGTTTAAGTTTAGGAGGTTCAATCCCTGCTCCCCTAATTAATAAAAAATTTGCAGGTAATAACCCTCTTTTAATTCTATCTATATTTACAGGATGTGAATTTAAAACAAAAAAAGCTTTTTCTAAAAATTCATTAACAAGATTTGAAGTATATTGAGAATTTTCATCATCATCTAAAGCCTTGCATTTAACAATTTTATTGGATATTAAATTCATACCATCCATATATGTTGAATCGTTGCCAGAGATATTATCAGAAAAACCGCCTCTAAAGACCAAAGAAGCCCTATGTTGAATAGTTGGCTTAAAAATAAAGTCGCAAGACATTTTTATTTTATTCAATGCTTTTGCAAGTTGATTAGCTTCATAAGTTGTTAAAGTTCTTCCAGCTCTTCTATCTAAAATATTGCCTTTTTCCAAAGAATCAATTGTTCCAAAATTAACTCTAAATGCTAAATCTCCACGAGTTAATTTTAAATCACTCCCTCTTGCTTCTAATTGTCCTCTTGTACTTGAAATTAATTCATTCCCAAAAAGAGAGACTATTGCTTCATCTGATTCTGGAACAAATCCAGGTTTAACAGTATAAACATACCCCAATTGTCCTCTCGCGGCTAAAAAGTCAAGATTGGGTGTTTGAGCTGCTTCTAAAGGAGTCATATCATTAAGCATTTTATTAGGTAAATCCCCTAATCCATCTAGTATAACAAATACTCCTTTCATATTATAATAATACATCCTTTCTTTATAAAAATTTAGATTAGTCTTTTGTCTCTCTAGAGTACCTGAACCAAAACCTTAATAACTAATTATTCACTCCTAAAAATATGTTTGGAAAACTTAAAGAAAAACTAAAAAGTTGGACCCAGGGCTTAATAAAAAAGGCAGTAGTAGAAGAAGTTGAAGAAGAAGCTAAAAAAAAGAAAGAAAAACCCCAAAAGCCAGAAAAACAAGCTAAGGAAAAAAAAGGAAAAATACAAGAAGAAAAAAAGGAAAAGAAACAATCAAAAAGACAAGAAAAAAAAGCTGAAGAAATAATTCAAGAAATAGAACAAAAGGAAAAAGCAAAAGAAAAAATAAAGTCAATAGAAGAACATGAATATCTTGAACCTGCTCCAAAAACATTTGACAAAGAAGAAAGAGCAATAAGTGAGAAAGTAATACAAGATATAAAAGTAGAAGAAGAGGAAAAGAAAGGGTTCTTCAAGAAAATATTCTCTGGGATAAACAAGGTAAAAATATCTGAAGAAGATTTTGAAGCTTATTCAGGAGATTTAGAAATGATTTTGCTCGAGAATAATGTTGCATTAGAAGTATCCGATAAAATAATTAAACAGCTTAAAGAAAATCTTGTTGGAAAAGAATTTTTGAAAAAAGAAATAGAAGGTCAGATAAGAGAATCTCTTAAAGATATTATTTACAATATACTTATTGAACCCTTTGATGTTATAGAAAGAATAAAAGACAAAAAATTAGCAGAAAGAAAACCATATGTTATCTTATTCTGTGGAATTAATGGTACAGGAAAAACAACAACAATCGCAAAAATAGGACAAATGCTTAAAGATAAGAAACTCTCATACGTTCTTGCAGCAGGGGATACTTTTAGAGCTGCTTCTATTGAACAACTAAAAAAACACGGCTCCAAATTAGGGGTAGAAGTAATTGCACATGAATATGGTTCAGATCCTGCTTCCGTAGGATTTGATGCAATAAAATATGCTGAAAAAAATCACATAGATGTCGTTTTAATAGATACTGCTGGAAGAATGCATACTGAAAAAAACTTAATGGCCCAGATAGAAAAAGTTGCAAAGGTTTGTAATCCTGATTTAAAGTTATTTGTTGGGGAGAGTATAACAGGTAACGATATAATTGAACAAATAAAAACTTTCAATCAATCTGTTAAAATAGATGGAATAATATTGAGTAAAGCAGATATTGATGAAAAAGGCGGGACAGCACTCTCAGTTGGATATACTACAGAAAAACCCATACTTTATCTTGGAGTTGGACAAGAATACAAAGATTTACAAAAATTCGATAAAAATAAATTTGTTGAAAGTCTAGGATTATAACTTAAAAGATTTTACTTCTAAATCTATTTCAACAGGTAAATCAGAAGTTGAAATAATTATAATATATTTGCCAGAACCAAGAGTCTCTTCTTTTTCATTAAAAAGTATATCCCTTGAGATAACATAATCAGAAGAGAGATTTCTTGAAATATAATTCTTCAATTCTTCTTCAGGAACAAGAATATAATCAATAGGCACATTTGAAGAAAGGTTAACGTGAACTTGAAAAGATTCATTTAATTCAAATTCCCTGTAATAATTAGTATAACTCTCAATTTCTTCTTCAACATCAATAAGAACCGTTTCAGAAAACTCTGGAAGAATATCTTCAGTTAAAACAACTTCTCCAGTCAAAAAACCTTCATCTACATTTCCTTCCTGGCCTCTAATCAAAAAAAAGATACCTGTACTTATAAGTAAAACAGAAAATGCAATAATAATAATCTTATTCATCTTATTCAATAATCCTGTCTTTCAGACATTCTCACTATCTTCTAACGCTTTATAAATCTTACTAATGTTACCATGATTAAGTTACTACTTAATTAAGAAAGAATCAAAAAACGCCGTAACCAGGAATCGAACCTGGAAATCCTTTCGGATCACGATATTTGTTCATTTCGGTTCCAATCGTGTGGAGTACCATAGTCCCATTACGGCATCAAAACCCTATTTAGCTTATAAACCCAAACTTTATTAACCTATAACTTGCTATTTTTTCTATGCTAGAAAAACTAGGAGAAGCTCTGAGAAAAGCAAGAGATAAGCTAGCTAATGCCTTATTTTTAGACAAAAATGTTGTTGAAAGTGTTGTTAAAGACTTACAAAGAGCATTGATTGAAGCAGATGTGAATATTCTTCTTGTAAAAGAAATATCAGATAAAATAAAGAAAGCAGCTTATGATGAAAGAATAAAAGAAATTGAGAAAAAAGAACATATAATCAAACTTTTACATGATGAACTTGTAAAAATTCTTGGAGAACATAAAACCCTTGAATTGCCTTCAGGAAAACAATCAAGAATAATGTTCTTAGGTTTATACGGTGCAGGTAAAACAACCACTATTGCAAAGTTAGGAAATTGGTATTCTAAAAGAGGGAAAAAAGTAATAATGGTTGGATTAGATGTTCATAGACCTGCAGCAAAAGAACAATTAGAACAGTTAGGTAAAAAAAATAATATTCCATATTTTGTTGATTTTGATGAAACAGATGCTGTAAAAACCTGGAAAAAATTTGAGAAAAAACATGACTTAAAAAAATATGATTTAATTCTAGTAGATACTGCAGGGCGTCACACTCTGGACAAAGAATTGATTAAAGAAATAAAAGAATTAAACAAAGAAATAAAACCAACAGAGACTATTCTAGTTATGCCAGCAGATATAGGACAAGCTGCAAAAAAACAAGCAAGCGAATTTCAAGATGCATTAAAGATTTCTGGAGTAATAATAACAAGAATGGATTCAACAGCAAAGGGAGGAGGATCACTAACTGCTTGCGCAGAAACAAAAGCAGGAGTATACTACATAACCACTGGAGAAAAAATAAACGATATAGAAGAATTCAACCCAGAAAGCTTCCTTTCAAGGCTTTTAGGAATGGGGGATTTACAAGCATTAATAGAAAAAATACGCTCTGTAACTGATGAAGATCAACAAGAAAAAATGCAAAAGAAGCTTGAAGAAGGAAAACTCTCTCTTGAAGATGTTATTGAACAAGTTAAATCAATGAATCAAATTGGAGGATTTGATAAAATAAAAAGTATGATTCCTGGATTAGGTAAAGCAAAAATACCCGAAGATATGCTTGAATCACAACAAGAAAAAATTGCAAAATGGGAACACATCTTAAAATCCATGACTAAAGAAGAACGCGACAATCCAGAATTATTTGATAAACAAACTTCAAGGATAGGAAGAGTTGCAAATGGAGCAGGAGTAAACAACAGCGATATTCGTGCACTCTTAAAACAATACAAGATGCTTCAAGATTTAGTCAAAGGCGGAATGAGCGAGATGGACATGTCCAAAGGTTTCTCCCAAAAACAAATGCAGAAGATGATGAAGAAGTTTGGAAAGAAAAAGATGATGAAGTTTAAATAAAATATAAATAATAAAATAAAAACCCTTAAATATCCATTTTTTTAACTAATCCAATGAAAAACAAAGCAAAATACATTATACTTTTAACAATATTCATAATTGCATTCATATGCTCTGGAATATTAACCTTTGTCTCTGTTGAAGAAGCTTGTGGAGGAATTCAAACAACTTGTTATGCTGTTCAAACCTCACAATATGAAACAACTTTTGGAATAAAAAATGCTCACATGGGATTGGTTGCTTTTTCTATAATGGCTATACTTATATTCTTACACCTAAAACAACCGACAAAAAATAAAAAACAAATTATCAAAATTGGGATAATACTAGGTTCAATATTTGCATTATACTTTTTGTACATTCAATTCTTTGTAATTGATGCATTATGTAAATATTGTATGATAATAGATGTGGGGATGTTAATTAACCTAGGAATAATAGCTTTCTGGAAAGAAAAATGAGATGGAGAGAAATTTCAGCATGCAATTACTGCAAGAATTACAATCCTGAAAATAGCTACTGCAATGATTCTGAGAAAGAATTGACAATATATGAGGAACTTCTGGGATGTGAGCAGATTGATTTTACAGGAGAATTAAAAATAAATTTATTTAAAGATATCCCCAAAGATAGCATTTTAAGAAGATTGCCGATAGAAAGTTTATCAAAAGCAAATAAGGAATTAAAAAATTCCATAACCTCCAAAGAATATGGAGATTATTTTAATGAGCCTTTAATTATAAATACAAAGATAAATCTTGCAAATTCGGAAAAAGAAGGTAAAGTTATTTCATTTGAAAAATTTAAAGAAGCCCAAAGAAAATTTAATTTGAAGAAAATAGAAGCTAGATTTGCTTCACTAAGCGATCACCTAGACACCTAGATTAATCTTCTTCTTTCAATTTCCCTTCTAAAGAACCTTCTTTCCCTTTTTTAACATTTAGAAATTTTGTAGAAAAACCAGTTATAATCATCTTACCCTCTTTTTCAATAGCAGTCATTTCAATAGGATATGGAAAATGAAAATCATCTCCAGGTTCAAATTTAATTGCACCTTTCAAACTAGAAGAATAAAAAGTAGTATCTCCCCTCTTGTTCTTTTCAATTCTTAAAGAATAAGGTAAACCCATAAGAAAAAAATGCAAACTATCTTTATTCTCAAAACCACCCTCTCTAAAATCCCTAAGAATCTCAGGGAAAGTTTTATACTTTTCATCAAGTTTTTTATTAACTAGCTTCTCTTTAACTTCTCTAAGCTTTCCTATATCAACATAATAATCCAAAAGAGTATATCCAGAACCTTTGGAATAATCAAAAAATTCTTTCTTAAATATAAAGTTCTTAGTTTCATTATAGGTAGAATCATTAATTTGATTAAATTTCATTGAATAAATGCCTAGTAAAAAAGAAAAATCTATTTCATTTTCACTTAAATTAATAAAACTAGTTGTAGAAGGAAATCCTCCCCCTTTCGTACGAATTTCATAGTTAAGTTTATCTTGGGAAAAAGCAGGAGATATGCTTGAAAAAAGAAGCGCTCCTGCAAGGAAAATATCCTTAAATCTCATAAAAAAATAATTAAAAAAGGGTATAAAAGCATTTATGTGAAAATAAAGAAGAAAGTAAAACTTAAAACATCAAAAAAACTAAGTTTTAAATGAAACTAATACAACAAGGAGCAGAAGCAAAAATATTTTTAGATGAAAAAAACAATAAAATAATAAAAGACAGAATATCAAAGTCGTATAGAATACCTGAAATAGATAAAAAAATAATAAAACAAAGAACAAAGGCAGAAACTAAACTCCTTGAAAAAGCAAGCAAAATAATCTTAAGTTCTTCTCCTGAAAATTCAAAAGAAAACAACAAAATAATTATGGAATATATAAAAGGAGAGAAACTTTCTGAATCTTTAAACAATTTTTCATTTGACAAACAAAAGAATATTTTAAGGAAAATAGGAGAATCTATTTCCAAATTACATTCTCAAGATATAATTCATGGAGATTTAACAACATCAAATATGATTTTAAAAGATAATGAAATATTTTTCATAGATTTTGGTCTTGGATACATTTCCAAAAAAGTAGAAGATAAAGCAGTGGATATTCATCTCTTAAAACAGGCTTTAGAAGCAAAGCACTTTCAATATTGGAGAGAATTATTTGAAGAATTTAAAAAAGCCTATTCAAAAAATTACCCAGAATCGAAGCAAATATTTGAAAGAATGACTGCTGTTGAAAGAAGAGGGCGTTACAGACACTAAAAATAACAAAAAAATTATTCTAAAAAAATTTAAATAATAAAAATAAATAGTATAATCATGATTAAAATTTTTTCTTTCTCAAAAAGTAAATTAAAAGAAATAAATGCTGAAGAAATAAAAAAAGAAAAAAAAGATTATTACTGGGTAGATCTTTCATGTTCTAATCTTAATGAGATGGAATCTATAAAGGATAAATTTGATATCCACCCTACGACAGAAGAGGATATTCTTTCAAATCAAACTAGAACAAAATATGAAGAATTTGAAGAGAATACTGCAATAATAATTCATGGTATAAAAGGGCTTGAAGCAGTGAATATTAAAACCTATAATCTCTCATTTATACTTGGAGAAAACTACCTAATAACATCTCACTTTGAATTAAATGAAACAATAGATTCTCTCTTAAACAATCAAAAAAAATTAGAAACATTAATGAAAAAAGGACCAGGATATTTATTTCATTATATATTGGATAAAGAAGTAGATAAATGCATGCAGATAAAATCGCTTCTGCTTGAAGAGTTTAAACAACTTGAAAGAGATTTCATAAGCAATAAAGGAAAAGAAGTTCTAGATGATTTATTTGAAAAAGAACTTACTCTGCTTGAGATGAGACAAGTAATGGAGTCTCTTACAGATTTGTGCCTTAATCTTACAAAAACAAGAGATAATTATATAGAAAATGAATTAATTCCTTATTTTAGAGATGTTTATGATCATTCTTTCAAAACAACTGAGTCTCTAAAAAGCATGCTAGGGAGAATAAATGGTATGAGAAATGCATATCAGACAATTACCTCCAATAGATTAAATGAAACTATGAAAATACTTACAATGATTATGGCTATAATGATGCCAATCACTATTGTAACAGGTTTTTATGGGATGAATGTGCGCCTCCCTCTTGAAAACAGTCCAAACAGCTGGATTGGAATTTTAGCAATTATGGCGTTTATTTCTCTAATTATGTATTTTATATTCCGAAGAATAAAAGTTAACTAAACAATAAATATAATAGCCCCACCAGGATTCGAACCTGGGTCCCGGCCTCTCTTCGTTGATTTAAACACCAAAGGGCCGTATACTTGACCACTGTACTATGGGGCTTTATAATACATAAAAATCAAAACAAGAACTATTTATAAAATTACCCAAACACACTTTGATAAAATATCTCTCTGTTAATATCCTGTTTTCTTGGAGAAACCCATCTTATAACATTTCTTAATCTTACAGGCTTATATTTTTGACCTATAAGTGTTGCAGCTAATTTTTTATATTCTTCACTTGCTTCAGAACTAGGATGGACTTCAGGTAGAGGTTTAAATTTAGATAAAGATTTTAAAAAACGAATATCATGGGGAACAACTGCCATAATTGGAGTATCTAAAGTTATTTCAACATGTTCCTGAGGAATCTCAAATTTTCTTTTATGAACTTTATTAAGGATTATTCCAGAAATGGGAGTCTCTCTTTGCTTTGCAAGTTTAATTGCCTTTAAGGTTGTACTCAATGTTGGATGATCCGGAGTAGTGACAATGAGTATTTCATCTGATGCGATCATTGCACCAAGAGTTTCATCGCCTAAAGAAGGAGAAGAATCAATTATAATATAATCGTAATTTTTTTTAATATGGTGAAGTTTTTGTTTCAAGAAAAAAGGGTTTACTTTTTGTTCTCTGAAAATTGAAGCTGGAAGAACATCAAATTTTTCTAATTTACACACTGCCTGAGATGGGTTTGCCTTTTGTTCCAATACATCTTGCAAAGAAAACTCAGGTTCAACTATCTCTAAATGTAATCCCAAATTAGGAGAAGATATGTTTCCATCTACTAACAACACTTTTTTCCCAAAACTGGCAATTGCTGACCCTAAAGAAACAACTGCGGTTGTTTTACCTACCCCTCCTTTTAAAGAAAATATGCCAATACACACCCCCATAATTTAATTAACAAATGTTGGTTTAAATAATTTTCAGACTAATTTTAGCATAACAACAAGCTTTAAAAAACCCCATTACGAAGTACTAAGATGGCTAAAAAAACAGAAAATAAACAAGAAGGAGAAGAAGAAAAACAAAAAAAACTCTCCCTTGAAGAGTATGAAAAGAAAGTAATAGAACTAGCAAATAAAGGACTTACTGCTGAAAAAATAGGAGAAGATCTAAGAAAAAAGAATATCCATCCAAAAGAATATGAAAAAAAGATATCTAAAATATTAAAAGATAAATACATTAATCCTGATTTAAAAAACACAGAAATAAAACTAGAAAAAATAGAAGAGCACTTAAAAAAGAATCATCAGGATAAAAAAGCAAAAAGAGAAAGAAGCAGAATCTTCTCAAGAGTCAGGAAAATAAAAAAGTATCTGAAACAAATATAAAATTCTCCTAAAATAAAATGAGAAAAGAGGATGAGGTTTTACATAAAGAAATTAAACTGTTTGCTGAAGAGTTTCTAAAGAAAACACAAAATAAAGAGATACAGATAATAAGCCATTTTGATACAGATGGCATAACCTCCGCAGCAATAATAGTAAGCACACTTAAAAAGCTAGATAAAAAGTTTTCAATAAGAATATTAAAAAGTCTTGAAGAGAAAACAATAAAAAATCTCCCAAAAGACAAAATACTTCTTTTTATTGACCTTGCTTCAGGAAGTCTAAACCATATTAAAAATACAGGATTAAAAGAGGTATTTATTATAGATCATCACGAAATAAATAAAGAAATACCAGAAAACGTAAAAATAATAAATCCTCAAATTTTAGATAAACAGAAAATAAGTAGTTCTGGGTTAACTTATCTTTTTTGTAAACAAATAAACCCAGATGTAAAAGAATTATCTAAACTTGCCATACTAGGGATGATTGGAGATTGCCTTGAAAAAGAAATAGATTCTTTAAACAACGGAATTCTTGAAGAAAGCGGAGTTCAAAGAAAAAGAGGAATTTTAATCTATCCTTCAACACGCCCAGTAAATCGGGTTCTTGAATATTCTTCTAATCCTTATATCCCAGAAGTTACAGGAAATATGAAGGGAGTATTAGAATTATTAAGAGAAACAGGGATAACTCCTGAAAAAGGTAAATACAAGAGTATTATGGAATTAGATGAAAAAGAAATGAAAAATCTAACTACTGCTATACTCTTAAGAAATCCAAAAATAAAAACAAAAGATCTAGTTGGGGATATCTTCTTAATAAAAATGTTCAATAAACTTGAAGATGCTAGGGATTTAAGCGCAATAATTAATGCTTGTTCTAGATCTGGAAGATCTGAATTAGCGCTACAATATTGTCTTGAAATACCTTCTGCAAAAAAGAATGCAGAACTAACTCATATTAAATACAAACAAAATATTATTACAGGATTAAACTTTGTTCAGGAAACAGAAAAGATACAAGGAAAAGGGTTTGTAATAATTAATGCTCAAGATAATGTTAAAGATACTATGATAGGAACAATAGCAAGTATAATCTCCAATTCTTCAATATACGAAGAAGGAACCGCTGTAATTACAATGGCATATTATGAAGATAAAATAAAAGTATCTGCAAGAGATGTAGGTAAAAGAGGAAGAAACCTCAAAGAACTTTTAGAGAGTATAATCGATTTCACAGGGGGAGAGGTAGGAGGGCATGAACATGCTGCAGGATGTATTATCAATAAAAAGAAAGAAAGAGACTTCATTGAATTATTAAAGAAAAATTTAGAGATAGAACTGGTAAAAATATAATTCTTTATCTAATCATAACCTTTAAAACCTCTTTATCTCTTTAAAAAACATGCTAGAAGAAGGAGATTTAGTACTTTGCACAGTTGATAGAATAGCTGGAACTGTGGTATTTGTAAAAATAGAAGGAGAAGAAAAAGAAGGGAGTATAATCTTAAGTGAAATAGCTCCAGGAAGAATAAGGAATTTAAGAGAGTATGTAATACCAAAGAAAAAGATAGTTTGTAAAATCCTAAAAAATAATGGAGATACTATAAGCCTTTCATTAAGAAGAGTCAGTCAAAAAGAAAGAAAAGAAGTGATGGATGAATATAATCAAGAAAAGAGTTATATTAGCATCTTAAAAACAGTCCTCAAAGATAAATCAGAAGAAACAATCCAAAGAATTACAAAAGAAAAAAGACTTTCAGCCTTTTTTGAAGAGATAAAACATGATCCTTCCCAAATTGAAAAAATGGTTGGAAAAGAAAATTCCGAAAAAATATTAAATATAATATTGGAACAAAAGAAAAAAAAGATAATAATAAAAAAAACAATATACTTAAAAACATTAGATGCTGAAGGATTATATCATATAAAGAAGGTATTGGAAGCTCCAAAAGAGATAGAGATAAAATACCTTTCTGCAGGAAAATACTCTTTAATGCTGGAAACAGAAGATGGTAAAAAAGGAGAGCAAAAAGTAAAGATCCTGCTAGAAGAAATAGAAAAAAAAGCAAAAGACTCTGGAATGATCCTAGAGATAAAAGAAAAATAAAATGACAGACAAATTTAATGTAAAAATAATAGGCATACTCTTTAGTCCAAAAGCAAGAAAAATCTTAATTGGCAAAAATAAAGGAGATAAAAATTTCAGCTTTTTAGAAGGAGATTTAAAATATGAAGAAGAATTAGATGTTGGACTAAAAAGAGTGGCAAAAGAGAAAACAGGATATATAATCCATAATCTTGGAGCAGTTTATGCTGAAAACAGGTTAAAAGACAAACAAGCATTACGTTTATACTTCTTATGTGAAGCAACAGAGGGGGAAGAAACCCCTGGAAAAAATGTTGCAGAATTGAAATGGATTTCCCCAAAAGAAATTGAAAAGCAATTAAAAAAGAAATTGCCAACAAGATTAAAAGGATATATATTTGGATTAGGATGAAGCTCAAATTCTATATAAATTCAAATAAGGAAAAGATTTATACCTTAAAAGAAGAAGTTGAAAATAAAAAAACATTTGATGCACATTATAAATTCATTAAAATAAAAGACGCTCCTACTTTAAATAATCTAAACGTACAAAAAAGACACTAAAACATATTTTAAAGAGCAACAATTTTTATAAATACATAAAATTTTTTATAAATATGTTTGAAAAGAGGAGATATTCAAAAGATTATTCTGAAAAAAAATTCTACTCAGAATATTCAAGAATAACTGAATACATTCAAAAGAATTTTAGAAAAGATGATGCGAAATTAGCAAATGAATATGACAGTCAACTAAGATATGCCGGTTTTGATGAGATTGAAGGACATGGGGCGCATATTGTTATAACCCTACAAACTTCAAAAAACACAATGCAACAAAGCCACAGATCATTGGTATTAATTGAACAAACAGGACCCACAGCAGATAAACAATCCGAAATAGAAAAACTCTTGGTTAAAGAAGGGTTTAAAAAAGTAGAAGAAAAATAAAGAGATATATATCTCAAAGATATTTTCCAAATACAATTAATTATATAAACAAAAAGAAGTTTTTTATAATATGGCAATAAATCAGAAAAAAACAGAATATTTCAAGGAATTTGTCTCAAAAACAAAATACACAGATACTGCTTATCATGGGAGTCCAAGATGGGAGCCTTCTCAAACAATAGGCAAAGAAGATGATGAGTTAAGAGAAGAAATTATTTCAAAATTTGCTTTAAAAGGAGAAAGATGCATAAATTTAGGGAAAGGGTTAGGACATTCTGAAGTTATAAACGATCCAGAGGGATTTGATGGAAAATTTTTCTATACTTTTAGGTTTTATTCAAATTTAGGAATTATAAAATCTGAAGAAAATGTTCCTTATATAACAACAATTGAAATAAAAAAAGCAGGTAAATTAGAAAACTTAAGTACTAACTGCGATTTAGAAGATTTTTTATTGGAAAAAAGATTTGAAAAAATAACAGAAAAAAAATAGATTCAGATTAATATCAGAATAATGTAACTTGTTTTTCTCCTTCAACTAGCTCTCCGTATTTTCCATCATATCCTGGTTTAACTTTAATTTTACCATCTCGATTTTCCAAAATAAGCTTAACTAATTTTTCATTATCTTTTAACTCTCTAATTAAATCTTCTTTATTCACATTAAGCAGGATATTAAATTCATTTTCAAATTTTTCAATAAGATGATTGTAAATTGTCCATGTCTTTTTACTTTCCAATGTTGAACCAATACTAAACGCAATTAATTCATGCAAAGGTAACAAAATATAGTATTTTTTTCTCTTCCTGTTTTCTTCTATTATTTGATCTTTAAGTTCTAAAGCCCTGCTTGCTACTCCAATTGTTAAAGGATGTTTACAAATAGGACATATTCCATTTAATTTCTTAGTCTCTTCAGGAGAACTTGAAAAATTACAATCTTTATGTCCATCATAATGATAAATTCCATAACCTGGATCAGTTTCAATTGTACCCAAAATAGAATTTGTTCTTATTCCCTCGATTATATCATTGAAACTATCTGCTTTCTCAAAAATTGTTGCTTCTCTTCCTATTCTCCATGGCCAAAAACTATGCGAATCAGAAAAGCTTATTATTGATTTTTTATTTAATTCAGATAAATGCCAGTTCATTTCAGGATCTGAGCTCATTCCTGTTTCAATTGCATGAATATTTTCAAATTCCTCTCCAAAAGCTTCTTTTAAACTGTCAAAACCAGATTTACTTCCAAACACCCCAAAATAAGGTGTCCAAACATGAGCTGGAATTACCTCAATATCTTTGGATATTTCTCCCATATCTTTCACAAATTGTTCACATGAAATCTTAAATATAGGGCGCCCATCATAATCTCTCCTTCCTTTTCCATCTAAATACAGATTAATTTTATCTGCAATCTCAAAACCAGGAACAAGTAAAACCAAATGAACTCTTCTTCCTCTTCCTTGAGTATACATTAAACTTATCTCTCCAGTTAATAAAAATTTGAATCCAGTTTTTGAATAAAGGATTCCTTCTTTCTCAGTCAATCTCTCTTTTAATTCATTCAACCAAGTAGGATGAGTAAAATCTCCTGTTCCCATTAATCCAATTCCTTTAACTCTTGCCCATTTTTCAAGATTCTCTATAGTTATATCTTTGCTACATGCCCTTGAAAACCTTGAATGAATATGTAAATCAGCAAAAACACCTGTTTTTTCCATTTTCAAAGCAACAAATAAAACTTTTTAAACTCTGTTGTAAAAATATAATTAAAATGGCAGAAGAAAAAAATCAAAAAGAAAGAGCATTGATTTTAATTAAACCAGATGCTATGGCAAGAAAATTATCTGGAATAGTTATTTACGATCTAGATCACTTAAATTTAAAGATGATTGGATTGAAATTAGTAAGTGTTCAAAAACATCTTGCAGAAAAACACTATGAAGTACACAAAGAAAAACCATTCTACAATGATCTTCTAAAATACATTATGGGAGAATATCATAATGTTCATTCAATTATTGCAATAGCTTATGAAGGAGAAAACGCAATACAAAAATTAAGGGAATATGCAGGCAAGACGAATCCAGATGATGCTGAGCCATCGACATTAAGAGGAAGATATGGAAAAGTAAATTCAAAAACAAATAATTTTGATAATGTAATGCACATTTCTGATTCTCCTGAAAACGGAGAAAAAGAAATTTCTATTTGGTTTTCTAAAGAAGAATTAGTCGAATAATTATTC
>DAHVOT010000080.1 GCA_027318675.1 archaeon
TGTAGATGAAGAATTAGTTGATTATTGCATGAGTAGATTTTAATTGTTTTGTTGGAAATAATTTATTTTATAAACTCCTTCTCTCTTAATGGAAAATGTTAAATGAAATTATCTTAGCTTTAATACAGGCATTGACAGAGTTTTTACCTATTTCTTCTGATGGGCATTTAGCTCTTGTATCAAATATAATTGAGCAACCAAATTTGTTTTTTATAACTTTTCTCCATTTGGCTTCATTGTTTGCAGTTATAATCTTTACACGAAAGGAGATTGCAGAGATTTTAAAATTTAAAAAAGAAAGCTGGAAATTAATCAAATATTTAATTATAGGAATAATTCCTGCAGGATTGGCAGGTTTATTTTTCAGCGATTTGATTGAAAGCACATTAACTTCTTATCTTTTAATTGGAATTTTTTTCCTTTTCACAGGAATAATTGTTTTTTCAACAAAATTCATAAAACAACCTAAAACTCCAAACAAACTCTCAAATAAAAGCGCTTTTTCAATAGGTTTAATGCAGATTCTTGCTTTACTTCCTGGTGTTTCAAGAAGCGGCATGACTATCTCAACAGGGATGTTTTTTGGAATAGAAAAAGAAAAAGCAGTTAAATTTTCTTTCCTGATGTTCATACCTTTAGCAATAGCAGCATTTATACTAGAAGCAATTAAATATTCTGGAGAGGTTATCTCAATACCTTCACTTACTTTGATTGTTTCATTTGCAGTGTGCTTTTTGTTTAGTATTTTATTCTTGAATCTTCTTAATTATATTGTAAAGAATAATAAATTCTGGATATTTGGAATATACTGCTTTTTTATTGGATTAGTTTCTATTTTACTTTATATCCTTTAAGAATCAATATTTTTTCAACACTCTCATCAATTTTATTTTCATCTATACTTCCAGTTTCAACTTCTTGTTTTATTTCTTTTATTAAATTATTCAGCTCTCTTGGATTTAAATCAAAATCAAGTATAAGATTTTCCCCAGAATTAATTAAATCAATATACATTTTGGTTTTATCTTTATAGAAACCACTCAATCCTTTCATGTTTATTTCATCTGCTACAACAAGAAATTTTTTATCTATATTGGATATAATTTCTTCTGAAACTGTTGAAGGTTTTCCATTAGAATCAACTTCTCCTGTTGCTATCTGATGACTTACCATTATAGATGAGATATTGTTTTCTTTGCAAACTTCAAATAAATACAAATCTTTTTCAGATATTTCTTGAATATCTATGGAATTATGAAGATTATTTTGCATAGCTTTCCCAGGATAGTGTTTACATACACCCAGAACATTTTTTTGAAGTCCTTTAATATAAAAAGCAACTTTCTCTGCTATCTCTTTATCTGTACCTGAAAATGCTCTTCCTCCATAAACTTTGTCAGAATATTCTGCAACAGGAGCAAAATTAATATTAAATCCTGTTTTTCTTAATAATTCTCCGTGTTTAAATCCAATATCTTCTGCTTCATACTTTGTTTCTATTTCTGAAAATGCAGGAAATATTTGATTTGGTTCAGGATTATGAAAGGGAGTCCATACACCTTCCAAATCTGTTGCAACAAAGAGTCTTATTTTAGAATTATCTTGATATTCTTTTATTAAAGATTGATATTTTTCAGCACTTTTTTGCCTGTCAAGGAATATTCCTCCAACATTTAAGTTGTTGAATTTCAAGTCTTTTTTATCTCCTCTTACCATAATCATTTGTGCTATTTTTTGTTCAAGAGTTAAAGAAGATAATTCAATTGTTTTACTTTCCATGAGGATATTATCTGTATTTGATTTAGATATTTCTTTTTCAGGAATATATACTCCAATATAATACATTAAAATAAAAACGAGAAGTATAGCAATTATTGTTGTTATAAATAAATTTTTAGATTTTCTTATCTTTAATCTAATTATATTTTTTTCTTTATTTTTCTCTTTCTTGTTTTCTTTTTTATTTAATTTTACTTTTTTATCTCTTTTACTTTTTTTATTCACCTTTTTTTTCATAATATATCAGAGTAATTCAAGTTTTTAAGAGTTAGGATAAGATTTATTAAATCTTAATTATTCTACTTTTCATGGTTAAGAAAAAACCAGATAAAAAATCTGTTAAAGCATCTGTAGATC
>DAHVOT010000081.1 GCA_027318675.1 archaeon
GATAATGCTTCCAAATCAATTCCTGATGAGAGTGGAAAATATCCTTGTTCGTTTGTTTCGTTTGCCATTTTATTCTTAATTAAAGTGCATTTTATACTTGAAATATATGCTGTTTCTGCACTTTATAAATGTTGTTTTTAGATGTAATTATAAAGTAGTACTTAATTGAAATGAAATGGATAATTAAACTGGGATGAGTAGTAAAGTAGAATAAAACTTTTATAGTTCGTATTCTCATCTAACCTATGAAACCTGCTCTTCAGTTTTATATTGATGTTAGCGGTCAGCCAAAGGAAGATATCTATATTGGATTGATAAGCATACAGAATCATCAGGCTACAAATGTAATAAAGGCAATCAAAAAGAAATTTCCTTGGTTCTTCCAGAAAAGAAAAAAGGCAGCAACCTTAAAGCAAAATGAGATAGATAGTATAGTAAGCTTGTTGAATGGGCTTGGAGTAAGGATGGTCTGCACTTACTTTAAATCAAGAGATTGGAAAGACTTAATAGAATTCTGCGGGAAAAATAAAGAACATAATTATGAGAAAATATTTGCAGCATTATATTTTCATGCATTAAAGAAATATTCTAAAATGAACGAGAGTTATCCCCTTACTGTCTGTATAGAAACATTTATGGATATAGATAAGGTTATCGCCTATCTAAGGGATATTGCTTCCTCCAATAAACTTAATTTTCAAATATCTAAATCTCAAGCTTCATTTAATGACATGTTAAAGGTAGCAGACATTGTTGCAGCAATTGGGAGAAAAGACAGAAATGCCTCTCAAAAGTACAATTTTGTAGAATTTTCACATCCGGAGATAAATACATTAAAAGAGTATTTAAAAAAATTTAAATGGGCCTAAGCCCTGGGCAATGCCCCTCAACCCATATAGGCTACCTTCCCACGGAAGATTCATCCCATACAGTCCATTTAAATAAATATTACATACATTTTTAGTCTTTCAACCGTGAATGTACTTATTTTTATAGAAAAAGCATATTTTTATACTTTTCTATTTTGATTCTTTAATATCTATTATACAATAATAAATATCATGGTTTTTGAGATGCTCCCTGAAATTTTTAGAAATTGTTAAGGGTTATACCAATTAATAATCTTATTATTTAATTTTCTTATGTAAAAACGTAAGCAACTATCATATTTTCTTATATAAAAACGTAAGATCTATAAATAAAATATTTTGACCAGAAACATTTAAATAGTATACTTTCAAGTATACTACTGTAAAGTATACTAAGAACATTATTTAGAAATGGAACTAAGAACATGATGGAAAAAACATTCAAGAACAGAATAAAGGAGCTTAAATTACTTAATGACTTATATAATACTGGAAAGTCTAAATTAATCATATTGTATGGAAGAAGAAGGGTTGGAAAAACAGAACTTTTAAGAGAATTTTTGAAAAAACATAATGGATTGTACCTCTTAGCAAGACAGGAATCTGAACTTGAACAATTGAAAAAATTAAGCTCACAAATAGCAGAATTTTACAATGATTCTTTATTGAAATTAAACCCTTTTTCAAACTGGGACTCTCTTTTTACTTATCTATCTGAAAAACCAAGAATTCCAATTATATTTGATGAATTTCCTTATATAGTAAATTCTTCAAAGAAAGCGGTAAGCATATTACAGGATTATTGGGACAATAAATTTTCTAAAAAAGATTCTTTTATTATTTTGTGCGGAAGTTCAATTCAAATGATGGAGAAACTTCTGGGTAAGAAAAGTCCAATTTATGGGAGAAGGACAGAGCAAATTATGCTTGAACCATTAAAATTTAATGATGCCTGTCTATTTTTTCCTAAAACAATGAGCATAAAAGAAAAGGTAATGAATTATTCAATACTAGGAGGAATGCCTGCATATCTTCTTGAATTTGATTTTGAAAAAGATATGAAACAGAATATAATAGAAAATGCCCTTCAAAAAAATAAA
>DAHVOT010000082.1 GCA_027318675.1 archaeon
AAGAATAAAAGCAATTTACACATTAAAAAAAATTATTCTTCTTGGAGATATGAAACATCACTTCCAATTTCAAAAACAAGAAGTATCTGATTTACGTAATTTTCTAAGATTTCTAGAGAAATATGTCTCAAAAGAAAGCATAATCCTAATACGAGGCAATCATGATACATTCACATTTAACGATTACACTTTAAATGATTTTTATATAGAAAATGATATTGCGTTCACTCATGGAGAAAAAGACTTTCTGGAATTATATGACAAGAAAATAAAAACAATAGTTACAAGCCATATTCACCCTGCAGTTTTAATTCGCGACAAAATAAACATAAAACGTGAAAAATACAAGTGCTTTCTTGTTGGAAAATATAAGAAAAAGCAATTTATAATTCTTCCAAGTTTCTTCAGCATAATTGAAGGAAGTGAAATATCTGAATATAAAAAAGGAGAACCATACCAACAATTAATACCTAAAAACAAACTTAAATCCTTTGAAACATATGTTGTGGGACGTGACAATGTTTACTATTTTGGAAAATATGATAAAATAGCAAGATAAAAATCAATTAAAAAACTTTCTCACCATCAAGTATTCTTTCTATACTTTTTTTAATAGAGCTTAAATTCTCGCCATTATTAGCTATAATTTTTATATCTGTTACATTACTAAATTGAGTTATCTTAACTACAGAATTTCCCATAAAATAATGTAAATCTAATCTTCCAACTGCACAATTATTATCTGAGTTTTGTGAATAAGGAACTCCCTTAATTTCTAAATAAGTTTTAACTTCCTCTATGTTTTTTCTAGTTTTATCATCAATCTTATTAAGGAATATATTCGTTGTAGGGTAAGTTGCCATAAAATCAAATAACAGAAAAGATTAATAAAGATTTATATTATAAATTAAACAGATAAATTAAAACTTAACATTAACAGGTTTTCTTTCTTCTGGGGTTATCTGGATATATTCTTTTTCTTTAAATCCAAAGATTCCTGCAAATACTTTTCCTGGGAAAGTCTTACATTTATTATTGTAATCAAGAATTGAATCATTGTAAAATTGTCTTGAATAAGCGACTTTATCTTCTGTTGAAGTCAATTCTCTCTGTAATTCCAAGAAATTAGTATTAGCTTTCAAATCAGGATATCCTTCAGCAATTGCGAATAATCTTCCCAAAGCTCCTTCAAGCCCTTTATCTGCTTTCAATTTTGAAGGTAAATCTGTTGCACCAACCAAAGCTTTTCTAGCATTTGTAACTGCTGCTATTGCCTCTTTTTCGTGTTTGGCAAAGCCTTTAACAGTTTCAACAAGATTTGGGATTAAATCTGCTCTCCTTTTCAACTGAACATCAATCTGTCCAAGTGAATTCTCTATTCTATTGGACAATACTGTAAATCTATTATAATATCCAATAAGTACGATTATTAATAATGCAACAACTGCAATTAATATCCATATTCCTAACAACATAATTAGGTATAATCAATTATATTTATAAACTTAACTAAAAAGCGTAAAAAGAAGTAAATTTATATTAATTTTTGTGGATTTTGGGGAAATATGGGAAGGGGTTTGATTCCTCCATCCGTCTGCCTTTTCTAAAATCTTAAAGTTGTGTTGATTAATATTAGAATGAATAAAAAAATAGGTAAGATAACTACCATTATAGTATTAATTATTCTTCTTTTAGTTGCAGGTTATTTAAGAGTAACTAATTTTGGAGCTGAAAAAATTAATATAAGTTTGGACACACTTATTATTATAATTATTATTATATTAA
>DAHVOT010000083.1 GCA_027318675.1 archaeon
ATAACCCTTCAATATCATCTAATATCAGGATAATTTAATCGTCATTTCAGTATTAAGTATGCTCTCAGTAATTCTCCCAAAGAACCAATTCACCCTTAGCATCTCTCAAAAACATTGTATCCCCTGTATTTGTCCAGACATAAGTCTCATTAAAATCCTTTGCAGTTATCTCAACCTGATAATTGCTCTTAAGAGTAAAATCCTCAAACACAAAAGTCTTTCTTCCTTCATCCTTTATGCTCCATCCATCCAAATTACAATTAAAATCACAGGAATTATACAAAATCAAGTTCTCATCAGGCCCAAACTTATGCAAAACAATACACTCTGCACATTTACTTAAAGACTTTTCACACAAATTCTCATTCCTTTCAACACAAACCTCCCATGCTTTTTCAAAAACACCATAATAACTGTCAGGCCCTTCAGGAAAATAATAATTAGCATACCCTTTTTCAACAACTTTGGCATTCAAATTCTCCCCTTCATAAAACAAATAACCCAAATCCCGATTATACTTGTCTTTACCTCTTCTTTCAATAACAATTGTTTTGTTTAAAACCAAATTTTCAGTGTAAGCTTTAGCTTCTGTGTAATACTTCTCCCCTCTTTCAGGAGTATTCAACCCTAACATTCTCACAGAAGTCCCATTTACAACAACAGTATCCCCATCAATTACTCTTTCAACCTGAATATACTCTTCATTTCCAAGATTTTTAACAACCCATCCATCAAAAGAACTATAATTTGCTATAAGAAACACCAACACCAAAACAACAAGAAAAACAATATATTCCACTTTTTTCATAATCTAATTAAAAAAGACAACTATAAATTTATTTCTTTTTTATAAAATAAATAATAAGCACAACAAGGATTAATGCAAGGATTAAAACTAAAACCCACAAATATTCGCTTATTTTTTCAAGAAAACCAGTTTCTTTAACTTCTTGATTATCTTCTGTTTCTTCAGTAATTTCTTCATTTTCAACACTCTCATTTAAAGTCCCATTTGATTTAACAAATGTTTTATATTCAGTGTAAGTTTTTGAATAAGCACTTATATCAATTTCCAATTTCTTTGAAACATTTTCATCATAAACAACTATTTTTGTAGCATTTTCAAAATAAGGAATATAAATTGTGAAATTAACATCTTCTAAAATCATCTCTCCTCCTCCAATTATTGTTCCATTTTCATCAAATTCATCATACAAAGCCAAATTTGGAACATCAAAGAAATAAATCTCATTTATGTTTCCTTTATAATCAAAAACAGAAGCAGTGTAATTTCCAAAATAATACATTTCTTCTTTAGATTGCTGAATATCCTCAGATAAAACACTAAAATTTCCTTTATTGTAATTTAAATCTAAAACATAATAAGTATTTACACTTGCTGCAGATATAAATCCACTAATAAATAAAATTCCAAACAAAAAAATAAACATCCCTTTTTTCATTTTATTTATAATATCTTATTACATTTAAATATTCTTCTT
>DAHVOT010000084.1 GCA_027318675.1 archaeon
TATTAAAAATTTCAGTTATAACAGGGAGGAATAATCACAAATGCAAATTTCTAGAAGATAATAAGAATGCAATACCAGAACAAAAAAAAGAGGTTAATTCAAAATTATACGATATATTTGAAGGGAGGAGGGAAAGATTACAAGAATTAATATCTAAAGATATTTCTGCTGACAATAGAAATATTCCTTGTAAAATAGAGTTAAAAGAAAAAAATATGAATACCTTAAAAGAGTATTTAAAACAAAATAAAAAGATAAATCCAAAAAATTTTGATAAAGTATCTGATATAAAAAGAATGTCAATCGCTCCTGTTTGTCCTTACTGGAGTCCTGTTGTTCCTGAAGAATATGATGTTAAAAATCTTGATGAAAAAGAGAAAATAAAGTATAAAGGACTTCAGAATAAAAATTTCTATTTTTACAGAAGACAACCTGGATGCGGTTTTTATGAACAGTTTAATTCTTATGTTGATTCTGATATAATTGTATTTAATTCTCTCAAGTACAAATTAGAAAGCGCACTTAATAGAAAACCTTGTACAGAAGTTGAAATAATTGACGAATGCGATGAATTTTTGGATAGTTTCTCAAATCAAAGAAATATTAACATTGATAGACTACAAAATTCTCTTTCACATGCAACAGTAAGTCAAGAGGAAAACTTCCAAATAATAAGAGAAATAAATGAAATCTTGAATCATCTAAAAAGAAACAATAAAGTAAATGAGCTTATAAGAGGTAAAGGAATAATCGAGTTAAAGAAAACTGGTTTGTATGATTTATTTAAGATATTCATTAAAAATTCTGAGTTCACAGAAGAGATAGATGAAGAAAGTTATGTTCATGATGTTGCAAGCACAATAAGGATGTTTGATGAATTTTTAGATGAGACTTATGTATTATTTGATAAAAGAGAAGATAATCTTATTGCAAGCATAGTTACAATAAATCTTGCAAAGAAATTTCAAGAGATGGTAAATAAAAATAAAGTTGTTGTTCTTATGTCGGGTACACTTCATTCAAATGATGTTCTTTCAGATATATTTGGTATTGATAAATTTAAAATTATAGAAGCTGAGACAGAAGATCCAGGTAAAATAAATGTTCTAATGACTGGTGAAGAAATGGATTGTAGATACTCTAATTTCTCTTCTGGAAAAGCAGAAAGAAAAAAATATCTTCAAGCTTTAGATAAATGTATTGAAATTGCAAAAAAACCGGTATTAATACATGTGAATAGTTTTGGAGATTTACCAGATAGATTTGAAAGAGAAAACTTTGATTTAAAACATGCAATAACAAGGGAGGATTTAATAGAGTTGCAGATTAAAGACAAAGAAAGCTCAATGGTCAAGAAGTTTAAAGAAGGAAGAATGAATATTCTTTTTTCAACGAAATGTTCAAGAGGAGTAGATTTTCCTGGAGATGAATGCAGAACAATTATATTCACAAAAT
>DAHVOT010000085.1 GCA_027318675.1 archaeon
CGATCTGAATACATAAAAGATTACAAGGAAGATAATAGAGATGAAATTGGATTAAAAAGTAAATACAAATATGAATAAAATGACAAACGAACAAGGATTTTCTGAGAAGATTATAAGCAAGATACATGAAGAAATAGGTGTTACATTAGATAATATAAAAAAATCTGTTGATAAGAGCTCAAATCCAGCTTATTGTCTTTCTATTATTGCTTCAATCAGAGAAAAATATGACAATCAAGTAATTCCTTTATTGAGAGAGGGTTACTTGGAGGATCAAGCATACAGAGAGGTTTACTTATCAAGAGCCAATTATCTTCATGAGGTGTTTAATAAGGCATATCAACATGCTTTGAAAAGAGTAGAAGAATTAGGTGTACCACTCGATTCATCAGATTTATCTCTCTCAACATTACCTAAATCATTGGAAAAGATAATTTTTCCAGAAAACAACTAAGAAATAAAAGAACTAATTCTTTAGGTAGGGGATCATTTTGAAGTAAATGCAACATTTAAATCTGAAACAGAGCCACAACAACTTATTTAGGATATTTCATACAATTTGACAGGGATAATAATGAAGGTTTTCTTAGCATAAGACAAATTCAAAATATGTATCAGAAAACCCAGAGTTTCTCCCTAAAGTTAACTTGTATTGTGCTTCTAATATTATTCCTATTTTATATTTATGATTAAACTTCTTTTATTAAATCATCGAATTTAACAATTTTAACCCCTTCTATATTCCCAGAGTAACCTAAACAAAATATTATTAATTCCAACTTAAATCCAAAAGAATTTATCTTCTTTGATTTTTCAATTAAAGATTTTTTTATCTCAACTATATCTTTTATATTTAGGTTCTTGAATTTTATTTCCCCTATAATTATATTTTTATTTGTCTTATCTATGCCAACAACATCTGCTTCAGAATCATTGTCCCACCATCTTCCAAATAGATAGTTTTCATATTCTTTATTCTGAATTAATTCAGAGATTATTATATCTTCAAACATTCTCCCAACAAAAGAATTTAATTCTGGGACTATTTTTTCATTAACAAGCTTTTCCTGCTTTTCCTGCTCTATATATTCCTGATTTTCAAATATAAACTTAAACCAAAATTTTGTGAAATTATCTTTTATCAAGTATAACCCATTTCTTGACTTTTTTGGACTTTTTTCAGTTATTGGGACTCTTCTTTCAACTAATTGTAAATCAATTAAAACACTAATATATTTATTAACAAAGGATTTTTCTAATCCAGTATCATTGACTATCTGTCCGATCTTAGTATTCCCTTTTGAAATAGAATACAAAATAGAAAAATAATTTTTTGGTTCTTTTAATTCTTCTTTTAACGTGAACATAACATCATGATAAAGGAATTTATTTTTTTGAAGGG
>DAHVOT010000086.1 GCA_027318675.1 archaeon
GCTTGCACTATTCTGGCTGCATGCAATCTTGATGCTAGCGAGATAATTTATCCTGAAAATTCTGAATGTTCCTCTACTCAAGTTTGTTGCAGATTGAAAAATCTCAATTTGGATTTAGATAATGAAGAAGACGGAAAAAATTTCTTTGATAGTGGAATTGTGAAATTTGGAGGAAGTGTTCTTGGAGGAGCTGCTGGAGGATTTGCAAGTACTATTGGAAGTTCAGCAGGACAAAAAGTATTTTTAAAATGGTTTGGTCCTAAAACAGCAACACCTTCGTCTCAAGCAGTTAATGCTGTTACTCAAACAAGCGCTACAACTGCCACTGCGGGAGGGGCTGCTACTGGAGGCGCAACAGAGACTGTCCGTAGTGGAGCAACATTTGCAAGCGAATCCCTAAATATGCCTTCTACCTTTGCTATATACGCACAGCAAATACTACTAAATGCTGCAGCTGCAG
Organism: archaeon; assembly: GCA_027318675.1. GTDB lineage: Archaea > Nanobdellota > Nanobdellia > Pacearchaeales > GW2011-AR1 > MWBV01. The sequence goes on from DAHVOT010000086.1 coordinate 461, forward strand.
TTGGAACAGCATTATTAATTAATTATTTTGCAAAGAAATTTGCAAGCGATAGAAACTTTAATGATATAAGATTAATAACATGGTTAAGTG
>DAHVOT010000087.1 GCA_027318675.1 archaeon
TTGACAAAGGAACAATTATATCTGGATATCATTGTTCAACTGCAGGAGCTCATCCTGGACAAAATTGTAGAGAATGGTTTGGTTCAGCTCCCGACTTGGGGGTTTTTGAAAGTAATTATGCTTCATCATGTAATGGAGTAACCTGCAAATCAGGAGAATATTGTTCTAATGGAGTTTGTTTATTGAATGTAACAGGTAAAACATATTTTGTCGCTACAAATGGCAACGATAATAATCCTGGAAATTTTACACATCCTTGGTATAGTTGGCAAAAAGCATTTGATATTGCAAATGCAGGAGATATTGTTTATTTTAGAGGAGGGGTTTGGTATCCAACTGTTTATGTTACACACGATCCTTCAAGCGGCCATGGACATAATGGAACTTTAACAAATCCAATTTTATTTTATAATTATCCTGGAGAAAAGCCAATTCTGGATTGCATAAATTTCACATCCACAACTGATGCAAGTGGATTAGATATACGTGAAGACACTTATATAAAATTCAGAGGGTTAACTG
>DAHVOT010000008.1 GCA_027318675.1 archaeon
TATATTATATATATTTTTATAAAATAAATAAAAATAAAAAAATTTAAAATAATTCTTTATAAATATTTCCATAAGAAATAAAGGGGAGGGAGAGTTAATTTCATCTTTAATGAGTATATTTATTCACAGAAAAGTTTATAAATTGTTTTCTTTTATTTCTCATATGCAAAGTGAAAAAAATCCATTTAACGCTCTCTTAGGTAAGATGATTGTTACAAAAGAGGGTAAAAGATTAGGTTTTGTTAAAGATATAACCTTTGAAACAAGATCAGGTGAATTAATAGGAATAGTAATAAGAGACGCTACTCCTTATACTAGAAATTTGAATCTTGAAAAAACCTCTTCTGGAGAATTTTTAATTCCTTATAGTTCAATAATAGCTATAGGTGATTTTATGATCGTTTCTGAAGAAGATTTAATTTAATTATCCTTATTTGATTCTTCTTATTTAATTATTTTTCAATAATTTCTCTTTTTGAATTAAAGTTAACTTTAAAAGATATTTTTCTTTAATATTTGAATGTATATTTCAAAGGAAAAAAAAGAAAGGATATCTGAACAAATATTAGCTTATCTCTTTTTAACAAATCCTAAACCCTTATTTACCTTTCATATAGCTAAAGAGATAGCAAGAGACGAGGAATTTGTTAAAAAATTATTAAAAGATTTAAAGAAAAAAGAATTTGTAATAGAAATAACCAAAAATTCTCAAGGAAAAGATTATCTTAGAAGAAGTAGATGGAAATTAAGCGAAAAAGCGTATCTAATTTATAAGCAAAAGCAATAATTTAAAGGATAATAATGAGATATAATTTAAATTAAATATATTTTTCTTAATCTTAATCTTTTTATAGTTGTAGTTACTTCCAAAAAAATGGAACAGGTAAAAGAGGCTTTTTCTAAGGTTAAGCAAGATATAGAATCTTTGAAGATCGAAATAAATTCATTAAGCGAAGAATTAAAAGATACAAGACAAAGATTAATGGAAATATGTGAGGTTTTAACAACCTTAGTTCAAAAAAATAATAAAGAAGAAAAAAAAGAGAAAGAAGAGAAAGACGAGCTCCTTATATTAAAAGAAAAATTTCAAAAAGAGAATACTCCCTCAGAGAATAATTCTTTAATTCATCAAGTATATTCTTGTCCTTTTCAAAAAGGATTTCCAATATGCTTAACCCCAATCTTAAATCCCCCTTCAACACAAAATATTCCTCTTCACTCTCCTCTTTCTTATCCTCAAAACGATTTTATTCCAACACAAGTCTCAAAAAATCCAACAGAAAAAGAGAAAATTAAGACAAATCCAACACATAATTTACCTTATAACGCCTTAAAAGACGAAAATAAGGTAGTTTCCACAGGAAATGAAGGGGTTCCAACAGACAGACAGACAAACCAACAGACAAACCAACAGACAGATAAAGGTTCTTATAATATACAAGATACTCCAAAAGAAGAGGATTCTTCAAATTATATAAATAACGCAGCAAAAGTATTAGATTCTCTGGATAGCATAAAAAAAGAAGTTAGATTAAAATTTAAAAGATTAACAGATCAAGAATTTTCTGTTTTTTCTATAATTTATCAGCTTTCTGAAGAAGAAGGTTATACAGATTATAAGAACCTTTCAATAAAGCTTGGTTTAACTGAAAGTTCAATAAGAGATTATATAGGGAGATTGATAAAAAAAGGAATTCCCGTCGAAAAAACAAAGATAAACAACAAGACAATTCATCTTTCTGTTTCACCTAATTTAAAAAAGATTGCTTCTCTTCCGACAATCCTCCAATTAAGAACATTATAATTAGAATTATAATTATCCGGTAAAAGGAATAACTATTCTTCTCTTTTGTTTTTTCTTTTTTACTCTGAAAATAAGCCTCATTTTCAGCTTTTCCGCCTTCTTTTTTTAAATTTAATTCTCTTCTTTATTTCTGTTTTTCCCTCCTTTTTTTGATTTTTTGTTTTTTATTAAAAATTTCTCTCACTTTAGCTTATCATTATATCTTTTTATTTAATTTTTTCTTTTACTAACTCTCACTTTTGCCTTTTTTAGGTTGTTTTTTCTTCATTTTTTTCATATTTCTTGATATTTCTAGATTCACCAACTCTCACTTTCTGTTTTTTTAGCATTTTTTCCTTTATTTCTTCTGGTATGAACACTCTTTTCTTGCCATTTTTCTCAATACTCTCTTCTATCAACCCCTCACTTTTCGATTTTATAGCATTTATTTGCCCCCTTATTGTACTCTTCTCTTTTCCCAATATTGCAGAAAGATCATCATATCCTAGCCTCATATCCGCATTTAAGAGAATCCAAAGTATTGCTCTTTCTGTGACTGAAAATTGTTCTAAATTTGGTGTTTGAACACCTGTTTGAACACCTGTTTGAACAGCATAAACAGGTGTTTGTTTATCCAACAACACCCTGTTTGTTTTAAACACCTGTTTTGGTTTTAGTTCATTCATAATTGAAAGAACATTTTTCATAGCTTCTATTTCATTTTTTATCGAAGACAAATCTTCTTTTATCTGTTCTATATCTCTTTTTTGAAGATTTCTTTCAGAATCAAGGTGTTTAATCCATCCCGTTAAAGAAGCAATATCTTTTTTTACAAAGTCAAATCCTATCTTTGTATCCTCTCTTATCTTGTTACTCTCTTTTTTCCAAGAAAACCATCCAAACATAATATATAGTAAAAAACGTACTTTAAAAATGTTTTGCTTTTATCGATATAAAAAGCAATTTTGTCTATTCTAAATATTTTTCAAAGAGGGTGTTTCCAGCACAATTCCAGCACATTTTTATGCAAAAAATAAGAGGTGTTTGTCAAAAAAATTAATAAAAAACAGCCTGTTTAAACAGCCTTAAACAGCAACAAACAGCTGTTCGGGGGTCAAAAACACCTGTTTTTTACTTTTAATTTTAATTTATTTTTCCGTCGATAAAACCCCATAAACAGCTGTTCAAACACTCCTTCAACACTCATTCCAGCACATTTTATATAAACTCGACACATATTCCAGCACATTTTTATCTTATTTAACACATTTTCTTTTTTTTGCATTATTTATCCAACAAATTTTCATAGAGATATTTAAAAAAACTAAAGATAACTTACTTAACCTAAGTGCAAAAAGCCCAGAAAAATTAATTGTTAAAAGTTGTTTTCCAAAACATAAATTGTTAAATACTTTTAAAAGAGCAATAAAAAATGAAAGATTGGTTCGGGAAAGAAATTTTAAGTGGAATGTATATTTTACCTTCAAAAGAAGGATTTAATCTAAGTACCCTTGAGATATATAATGTTATAGAAAAAGATGAAAACTTTATTGCACAAGATATAGATGGAAAATGTCTTTTAATAAAAGATCCCGGATATTACGGGAGAAAAAGAAATGGAGTACATTTTGGAGAATTGGATTGTGTATCTTTAATTAGAATGACTCGAGAAATTTACGAAGATTTGAAAGATAATCTTATCAGGAAATCAAGGCTTTTACAAATGTTAGAAGATAACAAAGCTAACCTAAGTGCAAATATGCCCGAACCTGTAATTGTGAATAAATCTCATGCCTCAAAGGAATATCGCCTTAGAGAAACAAATTTTACCCCCGGGTCTAGATTAAATCACTAAAATAATTAGAAAATGGAAGACGATTTTATTACATTTAAAAACTGGGAAACAGAAGAAGAGGAAACATATATTTTGAGTTTTTCTCATCCTTCAGAACACAAAACAGATCTTCTTTGCCCTTTAGACAACACTCCGATTATTTATGCTTACGATGATTTAGGAAAAACGCATTTTTGTCCAAATTGTCACACAAATTACAATCATAAATATAATACTCAAGAGTCTGTAAATGAATTTTTTCAAGAATATCTCACCAAATCAAAGAAAGAACTTGCTCAATTAGATAAAAAAAGAACAGAACTTTCATTTTTTATAGAAAAAGCAGAGGAATCCCTTAAAATGGGAAAAAATAATAAAGCTAACCTAAGTGCAATTGATAGAAATTTAAATGAAGTCAATTCAAGTTTTATCCAAGTTCTTAAGGACAAACCAAAAGCTATCAAGAGTTAACATATGAGAGAAACATCCTTTACAAAAAATTAAGATTAAATCACTAACTTAACCTAAGTTCTTTGCAAATTTTATTAAATTTCTGAAAATATGCTAAAATACCATTAAAACTACGCACAATATATCTTATATGAACTCCAAAAATTGCTCTTTTTTAGGCTTTTAGAAGCATTTTTTTAATAAACTTGATCTATTGTATAACCCCAACGTAAAATTTCATTTTTCTCAAATTGGATGTCTCTATACACAAATTTTTCAGTTTCACCTGTTTTAATGTAATTTTTTACAGATTCTTTTCTCTCAAAACCATTTTTGTCTTTAAGATTAAAGTTCACTATAAAATACTCTCCTGTTTTCCCAAGATTTTTTATCTCAACAGTATACTCTTTAACATATGTTCCTAAAAAACCTTTTTTATTTTTTTGATAGCTTTTTTCATTGTACTTGTTTTTCCAATTATTCATTTCATACGAATTTTCATAACTACTTTTTTTATGTAGTTTGTAATTAGGATAATGGTGCTCTTGAGAATAAGAAGGGGAATTTGAATAAATCACTTTATAACAACAATCTTCTTTATAATTTGAATTAATCTTGTAAACTGTTTGATCATATGATTGTATTGCTAGGACAGATGGAATTAAACTAAAAGTAAATACTAAAAGTAAAAAGTTCAAGAAATATACTTTTTTATTTTCAAGCATATTCAAAACATTAAATCTTCTTTTTTAAGAATTATTGTTATTCAGTAACCATTAATAATATCATATACCCTTTTTCTATCTTTTTCAGGTAATCGTTTATATATTTTTTTTATATCTTCGTACAATCTCATAATGTTCTCTTTATCCCATCTTTTCTTAGCTTCTTGATATTCTTTAACTAAACCAAAAATGTCTTTTTTATCTATTTTAATTAACATTTCGCTTATTTTTTTATAAAAATATGGCTTAGTCTTATATGGTAAAACAGGATAAATTTCTTTTATCTTGTAATAGTTTTCTCTTGCCTTTTCTACTTCTTTTTCTTTTAATAGTCTGTTTACTTCTTCGATTAGATACATTACTCTTACTACATTCGGCTCTTTTTTCCATCCAATCATCCTAAATTTTTTAATTACAATTGGAATAATTACAAGAAGGATGATCAAAAGTATAAATGCTATTGCAATATAAATAGTCATGTTAGCAGAAAGCTCATTGAGGACAAAAAACCCCGTAACTCTCGTTTCCCCTCCGGTTAAGTCTTCTTGGAATAATATCGTTTCTGTTTTTTCAAGATCTTTTAAAGGAATACTTTCAGTTATATAATATATTACCTCTCCCTCCTTCAAGCCATTATAATTAATCTTAAAGAAATTATTCTCTCCAACTTTTTCAGAATTTGTAACAAAGATTATATCTTCTTTGTTTTTAACTACCTCTTTTGGAATTATTTCTAAAATATTATTATAAGAATCACTTTCCAAAGTAATTTTTTTCTTGACAAATATCAATTTTTTTGTTTCATCAGGGTATTCTATTTCTACTTCTTTTAGTTCAACAGAAACAGAAATTTCATTTTGTATTTGCCTATTGAGCTCTTCTAGCTTTCTTAAAGAAGATTTACTTAATTGGGTATTTGTAGAATAAAGGTAATTTTCAACTATTGTTTTAAAGTCGCTATCGACACTATTTTTTATATATTCATAGTCTTCTTTGATGGATATGCTCAATGGGATGCTTGTTTTAATTTTCTCAAGTTCGGTTATATATTCTTTTGTTTTTCTTTCTTTAAGCGTTTCAGTTGAAACATATTTATAATTTTCTTGAAAAAATTCTTGAATATCTAAAAGTCTTTTTTTGTAATATTTCGTATCATTTAAGATATTCAAGTCTTCTAAAACTTCTTTTTCTTCTAAATTAAAATCAAAAGAAATGAAGTTATCTGCAAGTTCTTTTAATTCTTCTACTTCTTCTTTGTATTCGTAATCGGTTGTAATAACCTTTGATGTCTCATTTAGAGAAATTTGAAAAATTTCAGTTTCCCAATTGTAATTTGAAGAATTATCATAGCATTCTACAATCCATTTATAAAATCCTTCTTCAAAATCTTGTAGTTTCACTGAAACTTCCTTGTTATTTTGCACAGAATAATTATTTGCAATTGTTCTTTGTTGAGTATTTACAGGGAAAATTAAGTTTGATTCGCTGGTTGTGCAAGAATTTAAGGATGCACAGCCCTCATATAGCTTAAAGGTACAATTGGCTATTTTTACATTATCGCTTGCTTTATATGAAAAATTTACAGAATTTCCAGAGATTATCTCCTTGGATTCAGGGGTATATAGGGTAATCTCTGGTTCATCATTATCTTTTGGATTTGTAATTTCTGTAACATTTAATCCATTTTTTTGGATTTCAAAACTCTCTCCTCCAATAATTAAGCTTAATTTAGGAGAATAATTTCCTTTTTGAACATATTTCTTTGTAAAGATATTATTAAATTGCAATGAATTAAGTGAATAATAGTCTGTATTTGAACTTCCATCACCATAACTTAAAAGAGCAGAGTTTATTTTCTTAAAAGGAGAATTAACATTTGCAGTAATTTTAACGGATTCTCCTTCTTTAATAGATGTTGCATTTAATAATAGATTTGCACTAGCAACAGAAAAGTTAGTTAAAATAACATAATCTGGAGCACTTTCATTAAATCTTACCTTCAAGCTATAATTTCCAGCACTGTTTAGAATTGTTTCATTCATCACGAGAGAAAAAGAATTCAAATAATTTTTGTTGTAAATCACTTCATTACTATTTTTTATTATTTGTACTGAAAAATTTGAAGGATTACTAGAATTTATTGCGATTGTTCCAGGATTTTGTATCTTATTTTGAATCAAATCCAAGAAATATAATTTTCCTTCATTCAATGACGAATAAAAATTTTCATTTATTGAAAACGAGCCCAAACTAGTGTTTGTTAAAGAGGCATTTAAGGGATCTATACACACGACACCCCAAGTATAATTTCCATTAGGCAAGTTTAATTCATATTCGGTATTTGAATTAAAATATTCTCCAAATGTTCCTCCAACCTGAAGACTGCAATTAAATCCCTTAGAATAATTAACGCCTATGCTAAATAAAATGGGGTTTCTTACATTTCCAATAGGACCAGAAACATTTAAGAGTAAACTCTCTTCTGATTCGTTTGAGGAATCCAAATTAATAACTACCCTAAATATTTGTTCACTTAAATGAGGAACTATCCAAGAAACTCTATCTATAATCCCATTTTGATCTTCATCATAATACTCTACTTCAAACTCTTTTAAATTTGTAATTTCCAAATCTTCTTGGTTTTTCCAATATATTTTAATATTTTCTATTTCAGATTCTTGAGTCAAGGAAGTATAGACCCTCAGATAACCTTCAAAATGCTCTTCACTTGAGAGAATCACCTCTTTTTCAATATCGCTTTTCTCAAGTTCGTCTTTGGTTATCTTCATTCCATCATATTCTCCAATGTCTATCTCTTTTTTACCCTGGACTTGTAACGAAGTATAAACAACATTTTCCGATATATTTTCAGAATTATTTTCTGAATAATCTTCCGATAAATTTTCATTTTTAACGGGCTCATCTTTAAGAGAATCATTTTTAAGAGGGAGATATTCTGCTTCTTTGTTAGAATTATCTGAATTAACAAAATTATCTTTTTTAAAATCAGATGAGGAATCGTTTAAACTTCTATTTGAAGAATTTAACACATCCCCTAATGAAGTAGACAAAGAGTCATTAACTAGAATATCTTCTACAGACGTTTTATTTTCTGAATAATTCAAATAATCTATATTTGGATTAGCAATTTTATCTGTATCGATGGGGTTATTGTCCGTCTGTAACTGTGTTTCATTTTCATAGATAAAAGAGGATTCATTGTTTATTGTGGAATTTTCTTGAGCAGCTATAAAAAAGATCATCATAACAAGCAAAGAAAAAACAAAAATTGTATTTGAAAATTTTTTATTCATCTTGTTTACCTCTTTTTATTTTGCTTACAAGATACCCTTCATTATAAAGCCACAATGTAATAATTTTTCCGACAACATCTTGTTCATTACTTCCTATAACTCCTATCAATTTTCTTATAGCTTCTTTTTGATTAAGAGGAATTGTGCCCTTAACCGTGGCACTTTTAGATTTAGTCTCATTTAAGTCTTTTTTAGGCATCATATAATAATTCTTAGGTACTTTATAAAGGTTTTTATTTCTTCAATATTTTTTTAACAAGATTTAAATAAATAAGTAGAATATTCATATTATAATCGTTTTAGAGGTTATTATTGGTAAAAGAAAGTGAAAAAGAGGCAGAGACTAAAAGAGAGAATATTTTATTTGTTTATCTTATTTGTAATTCTATTTTCTTCTTTTATAGTTTTTGCAGATACAGAAACAAGTTTAAATGTGCCAAATGCCCCTCCTTACCTAGTTAAAGAAATCCCCAGTCAAAGTTGGTCAGAAAACGAAAGTTTGATTGATGCATTCGATTTAGATGAATATTTTGAAGACCCAGAGGGAGTTCAATTAACATACTATAATTCTTCAATAAATGATATTTATGTATCTATAGATCCAATAACGAACATGGTTTCTTTTTTTCCGAGAGCAGGTTATTCTGGTCAAAAAAATGTAACTTTTTACGCTTCAGATTCCCAATACGACACCCTAAGTAATATAGTTACATTATCTGTAGGTTTAGATCGTGATCCTCCAAAGTGGTATTTTCCAGGAATAGACAAAACAGTAGTTTATCAAAATGATATGGTAACTTTTTTAACAAACTGGACAGATGATAGAGGTCTCCAAGAGTTTATTTTTTCAATAAACCAGGGTGCAGGATGGGCTAATTATTCTGCAATTAGTTTTTCTGGTATTCAAAATATCTCTTCCTCAAGAATACAGATTATGGCTCCTGCTTTGAATGTTGTTTATTGGAAGTATTATGCCTTTGACACTTCAGGAAATATGAATGTAACAGATACACAAAACTTTACAGTTGCTTCTCAAGCATTGCCTCCAGAAGGAGGCGGGGGAGGAGGAGGGGGAGGAAATGAAGGAGATTCTGGGAGCATCTCAGACTTGTTTGGGAAAATAAATGTTTTACAAGTAAGGAAGGTTGAAGATTTTCAACTTAGTTTTTATGAGCTTAAAGTTTCTTTGAAACAAGGTACTTCAAAGACAAGAGTTCTCAAAATAACCAATACAGGTCTTGAAGAAATTTTTATTAATATCTCTTCTCCAAAATTAAAAGATTTCGTGGTTTTCAGTTCAACAAATTTTTCAATTCTTCCAGGTAAAAATAAAGAAATCACAATTGATTTCTACGCTCCTGAAAGAACTATCCCGGGACAGTATTTTGGGTATATAAATGTTCAATCTAATAAAATAAATAAATCTATTCCGACAGTTTTAGATATTCAAGGAATCGATTTAGAATTCGACATTTCTTTAAATATGTCTGAAGAATATAAACTTATTAAACCAGGAAAAGAGGCGAGAGTGAATATAACTTTGACTAATTTAAAAGATTTAAGAGATGTAAATGCTTCTTTGTATTACGCAATAAAAGATTACACTGGAAAAGTTTATAACTTCTCTGAAGAAGAAATTAGTTTTTTTTCTTCTTTATTTTTGGAAAGAAGCTTACAGGTTCCAGAAATTGCACAAGAAGGACCCTATCTTTTTTATGCAAGAGCAGCGGATGATAAAAATATAGCAATAGATTCAGTTGAATTCGAAGTTGGAACGAGATTTAATTTTTCTTCATTTATAAAAATAGGTTCAATAATTTTACTTATAATTATCTTTGCAATACTTTTAGCAGTCTTTATGGTTAAATATAAAAGAGATAAGAAAAAAGAAAGATTATTAGAGTTATATATATTATTAAATAAATTAAAAGAGTTAATAAAACAAAATAAAGAAGAAGACGCTCTAGAATTGTTTATAAAAATAAAAGAAATGTACAGAGAACCAATACCCAAAGAAGTATTTAATGACAAGGAAAGGCTTAAGAAAGAGATTTCAGAATTATATAATTATTTTTCTAAAGAGAAAAAGGAAACAGAAAATAAAACAGAGGATAAAAAAATGGTCTCTTCAGAGCCCAATTCTATGCAGAATAACCAAGTAAAATTAGCGCAAGATAAATACATAGCTTATATTAAGGACTGCAGAAAAAAAGGTTTTGCTGATGATTATATAAGAAAGTCCTTATTAGACAAAGGTTGGCCAGAACAAGAAATAAACAATGCTTTTAATACATTAAATAATAAAATAATTAGTAAGAAGGAAGATCTGTTAAAGAAAGAGGTAAAGAATAAAGCAAAAAAATGAAATTTACAAGGAGACCTATTTTAATTTTTGCAGTTGCAATTATCTTGTTTATCTCTTTAATTGGATTTGTTTCTTCTGATAATTCTGCATTTGGAGAAGAAATATTAAAGGATCACTATTCTATCTCTAGGAGTAAGATAGACAGAACAGTTGCGTTAGGAACTCTTTTTCAAGATTTTATTACAGTAGAAAATTTAAACTCCCAGCCAATATCAGTGGGTTTTTCCGTGTCTGGGCAAGCAGCAGATTTTATAGAATTTGATTATTCTGGAATAGAGGTTTTACCTAAAAACTCTTCTTCTTTTTATTTTTATATTAAAGGATTAGAGATTGGAAATTATTCTGGAGAGCTTTCTCTTTCTGGCGGAATAACAGAGAAAATCCCGATTAATCTCAAAATAGTTGATGCTGATTTGAGTCCATTATTTTTTGTTGATTCTGAACCATTTAAAAAAACATTTAATTTAAATGAGGGGCTGAGATTTAAAATTTACCTTAACAGGATAAAATCGGGGACTATAGGAAATTTAACTTTAAAGTATTATTTAAATAATTCAAATAATGAATCTTTCTTTTTGGGAGAAGAATCATTTAATTTTACAAGTTCTTTTTATCTAGTAAGGAAATTTGATATTCCAGAAAAGGCAGATAAGGGAGACTATATATTAGAAACTGTTGCAATTTATTCTGGAGAATCTATTACTTCTTTAAGTCAGTTTATAATAAGAAAGCCTTTTTTTAGCAGAATAATTTTTGGATTCTTGCCACTTTGGGCATTATTTCTAGGGTTGGGTATAATCTTGCTTTTTTTAATTATTTATTTTTTAGTAAAAAGACATATTCGATTATCTAAAAAATATCGTATGGAATTAGATATAAAAAAATTGCCCCTCCCAAGCAAAGAAGTTTTGGTTTTAGGAAAAGTTGCAGAAACAAAGATTAAAGCTTGTTTGGAGCCAGAGAAATTAAAAACACATACAATTGTTGCGGGAGCAACAGGAGGGGGTAAGAGTATTGCTGCCCAAGTAATAATTGAGGAAGCTCTTTTAAAAAACGTAGCAGTCATAGTTTTTGATCCAACAGCGCAGTGGTCAGGTATGCTTAGGAAATGTGAAGATAAAAAAATGCTTTCTTATTACCCTAATTTTGGATTAAAACAGACAGATGCAAGAGCTTTTTTTGGAAATATAAGACAAATTTCCCATGCAAGAGAGATTATAGAGATAGACAAATTTATACATCCGGGACAAATACAAATATTTGCACTTAATAAGTTGGATCCGAACGATATGGATATTTTTGTTGCCAGTGTTATAAGGCAGATATTCAAATCAGACCCAAAAGAAACACCCGATTTAAAAGTTCTTTTAGTCTTTGACGAAGTTCATAGATTGCTTTCTAAATTTGGAGGAAATGGAGAGGGATTTTTGCAAATAGAAAGGGCTTGTAGAGAATTTAGAAAGTGGGGAATAGGAGTCATGCTGGTTTCTCAGGTATTGAGCGACTTCGTTGGAGAAATTAAGGCAAATATAAATACTGAAATACAAATGAGAACAAGAGACGAAGGGGATTTAGGAAGAATAAAAGTAAAATATGGAGAAGAATTCTTACAATCATTAGTTAAGGCCTCTGTTGGGGTGGGGATGTTTGTAAACACTTCTTATAACAGAGGTAAACCCTATTTCATTAATTTTAGGCCGATTTTACATAATACAAGAAGATTATCTGACGAAGAACTAGAAAAATATAACAAATACAATGATATAATCGATGATTTTGAAAATCAAATAGATCAATTAGATAAAGAGAAAATAGATATATTTGATTTCAAAATGGAATTAAAACTTATAAAAGATAAATTAATGACAGGCAATTTTTCTGTTGTAGATATATACGTTGAGGGGCTAGGACCTAGGCTACAGAAACAATGGGAAAAGATAGGAAAGAAGCCAAAGAAAGTAGAAAAGAAATTGTTAGATTTATCAGAAATAGAAAAGTCAGTTGAAGAGGCAAAAAAAGCAAGAGCAGTTTACGAAAAAGAAGAGCAAAAAAAGCAAAAGAAAGAAGAAAAAAAAGCAGAAGTAGAGAATATAGGAACAAAGATACTTAAGCCACTAACGTTCGATAATGGAATAATGATATCTACCCTTAAAGAATTAAAAGAAACTTTACCGGGATTAGATCAAGAAATATTCATTCTTCATGTAAACTCTAATAAAAACGATATTTCTAAATGGGCAGAGCAAGTTTCATCAGATTTGTCTAAAAAAATTGCAGCAGAAAGTGATAAATCTAAAATTGCATTATTAATAGATCAGTTTTTAAAAGAATCAAGCGCTAAAAAAACTTAATTTAAGTTGTAATATAAATAAACTTCTTGATCATCTGTCAAAATATACTCTCTTAACCTGGAGGGTATTTTTATTTCATAATCATAAACTCCATAAAACCCTTCGGATATTTTATTCACTTCCGCAACAAATATAACATCTTCTTTATCTAATTCATCAAATTCTCCGCCTTCTCCTTCTTGATCATCTGAAGAATCCCACAATATTCCTGTAATAAAGTTAGAATTCTCTGTTGAATTTATTATTGGGATATTATCTATCTCTCTTTGATAAATTGTCATATTATGAGTTTCTTTTGGAATCTGCGAATATGTGAATAAATTAGAAACAGAATCTTCAAAATCTTCCATTCTTAAAATTCGGTCTATTTCATAAAAGTCATTTAAACTCTCTTCACCAGATTTTGTTCTTCCAATAGCTTCCAATGCCATCCAATTAATTTCACATTCCGAGTCAGTTATAAAAATATTCCCTTGAATTTGGCTTTCATTATACCATTTTTTTATACTTATATTTTCTCCGCCTATTATTTTATCTAAGCTAATATTTCCATATATCTCTTGCCAAGCATTTACAGATATGTTTTTGTAATCTTTATTATCCATTTCATTTTCTTCGTTAATGATATTTCCATAATCCACAAAAACAAATATTTGATTTTTTCCTATTTTAGATATCCAGGGAATTTTTACGCTTATATTTTCTAAGTAACTTATATTTATAGTGATGTTTCCTATTTCTTGCCCAGATACGTCTGGATCTCCATCAAAAAAATGTACTTTAACGTTTTCAGCAGAAGAACACCCTTTATTTTCAATAATCGCACTTAAATTAACATTTTCATACTCTATAGGTTGAGTTTTACTTATGTTTATAGTTGTTCCATTAATTAAAAGTTCTGGTGAAGAAGAATACACAGGGAGATAATCGGAATAAATATTGTTTATGTTTCCGGCACTATCATTAACAATGCAATTAAATCTCCATGAACCCAATTCATTAAGAAAGAAATCAGAATAATATACTCCTCCTACAAGAAATTGAGCACTCCTATTTATTATATCGTTTGAAGGGGAAATAGATTGAATTATCACCTTATCTATTCCAACAATTTCGTCATTCGCACTACAATTTATTCTAACATTCTCATAAATGCCACAAGAAGAACTAATATTAAAAAGAACATATTCTATTGAAGGTTTTGTTAAATCAACGCTAAAACTATCATTCGTTTCAGAAAACATAGAAATCATTAGGGTATCAGTTATTTTACAAGCATAACTATAAAATCCTTGCAGTAATTTTTTTGTAAATGTTTTAAATTTTTCTCCTGAAGAGATTTCTTTTGTTTCATTCAGATTCCATGTTCCGCTCCAGTTCCCATATAAGCTTATCTCTTTTAAATTATTATCCAAATCCTCAAATGTACAATTAAACTCAATTTCTTCGTAGTTTAATTTTGAGTTTTTTATCGGAAAAATAAGGGAAACATTTGGGGGAGAGTTTAATTGAATTTTTTGAACCAAACTATATTCAATTGAGCTAACAGTTACATTTACTTCATCCGATATATAATTATCTCCGTTATTGATTACTTTTAGTGTTAAAACTTCTCCTTCTATACAAGGAGTATTTAATAATTCACAGTCTAGACTATAATTATTATCTTGTCCAGAATTTCCAAAGACACCTATAATATCTGTAATATTATCTTCTTCTCCATTTTCAGGATTCCAAAGAAAGATTGTATGATTTTCTGCAGAAGTAGAATCTAATGCATTCTCTACATTTCCCAAGATATAATGTGCTGCAGAGATATTTTGAATTATAAAAAGGAAAAATACAAGAAAGACAATAATATTACATTTAGTGTTCATTTACATTTCTACCCCTTTATTTTTCATAATTTCCATAACTGCCTCTTTTTCTTTATTATTGAGTAATTTATATCTTTCTCTTGCATCATTATATAATTCAACAGCCTCTTTTTCATCTCCTTTCTTTAAAAGTTCTTTTGATTTTTTTATGTCTTCTACTATCGTCAACACAGGTTTTAAGGAAGGCTCTTTTTTTATTTTTAAGAAATAAATAGCAAGGGTTAATGCAAACAAAGCTAAGATAATAATCCCAAATGATCCTTCTTGTCCTGATTCAAATATTGAATTTCCAGTTATCCCAGAATTTTCTTCTTTAGGAATTATTTTTATAGGTGCAATAATTATATCTTCTAAAGAAGCAGAAGCAATTTCTTTATTTATATAATAAGCTATTGTTTTGGAATCTGAATTAAAGGATAATACCGGATCATCTTTTATTACAGTATATTCAAGGTTTATCATTTTCATTTCAGAAGATTTTTCAGCAATCTCTTTTGGAACAACCAATATAAATTTCAAATCCTCTTGTCTATCTAAATTAGAATCAATATTTTCTTTTAATAAAGTCAAGGTCTTTTTGGTACCATCAAGATATAATATTTCTAAGACATAAATACTTCCAGTTACTTGAATATTTTTTTCTTCAATTAATTTTAATATCTCATTTGTTTCTTTTCTGCTATCAAATTCGGTATTTGAATAGTACTCCAAAAGAGCTCTCTGTAAGACTTCTTCATTAAATTCCCTTTTTACTTCTCTTTCTTCTTTGATTAATACATCTTCAGGTACTTTTTTCCTTATTATATTTAACCTAAGAGTAATAGAATCTAATTTTTTATTTAACTCTTCTAAACTTAAATCTTGTAATTTATATCCCTCTGCATCTCTTTTAAGAGAATTTAGTTCAGAAATTGCACTTTCTATTTCTTTATCTAATTTAATTTCCCTAAATATCTCTTCTTCTTTACCTTCGTTAGACTCAAGGAGATATTTTATTTCTTCTACATTTCCTATAATTGTATTTATTTCTGTAATATAATTATCTACTTTTCCAATTAGACTCGGATTAAGGCCATTAGATTTAGATGAATTAGATAAGAGAGCAGTAGCATAAATCTCTCTTGAAAGATCCCCTATATTTCCAGCTTCGTCTACTCCTGCAATCCTATAATAATATGTTTTTCCTTTTTCAACATCATTATCATAAAAATAATCTTTTGCGGTTGTTTCATAAAAGTTGGTGTAATCTAATTGAGGATTTTCAGATTTGTATATATTAAATTCTTTAACTTTTTCATCTGCATACCAATTTAATTTTATTTGCCCTTGATATCCTACAGCATTAAGTATACTTATTGTTGAGGGTCTTGAGCTATCCACTATGAAAGAGCTGTCTCCAACAATTTTTGTTCCCTCTTCTCCTGCAAGATCTTTAGCTTTAAATCTAAATGAACACACACTTTCTCCAACAGAAGATGGAATAATTAAATTTCCTTCCCAGCTTTGACCATCTCCTTTCAAGGAAATGGGTTTATAAACCACCTCGTCAAAACTATATTCCAATACGGGTGTTTCTAAACTTGTTTTAGAAGTAATGAGATTTATCTTATATTTTCCTTCTTTGAGTGGAGGTTCTTCTGATACCTTTATAGTAGCATAAATAGGTATGCTCGTCGCAAACCCTATTCTCATTATAGGATTAGAAATTTCTCCACACCTTACATAGTACTCGTGGAAACCTTCTTCGAGATTTTCAAGATATGCCTCATGAGTTAATCCATATTCTCCATCAAAATTATTTGAAAGAGAATAAGATGTCCCATAAATACATTCAGATTCTAAATTTGTTTTTATTCTAAGAACTACTGAATCTGTTTTATACACCTTGCTATCTACGAAGGAAGAATTGGTAAATTCATAATTAGTAGTTATCACAAATGCAGAAGCAGAAGAAACAAAATTGCTACTTAATATTAAGGTTATAATAAAAAAGAAGATTATCTTTGAGAATTTTTTATTCATCTTAATTTCCTCCCGAGCCTTTTTTCTATTATCTTCTCTTTTTTTATCCTATAAGTCAAATATGCAATAGCAACAATCAAGATTAGATATATCAAATAAACTTTTATTTTCTCCCAGTTAATACCATCTTTTTCAACATTTATAACTGTGCTTTTTTCAAAAGTTCTTTTTCCATCATAAAAAACTACTCCGTTTACAATGTATCTTCCTTCTTCTTTAGGAGTAAAGTAAAATTTAAATGTTTCTCTATCTCCAATTTCAACTGAACTTATTTCACTTTCTAAAATTTGAACTATCTTGTTTCCAAGAGTTATTTCCCCTTTAAAACGAGCACCTACAGTCTTTTCCCCAGTATTTTCAAATACAGCCTCAATTAAGGTAGTGTCTCCTATCTTTATCCAGGATGGAGAAGTTACACTTAAAAGAAGTCCTTGAGCTTTTAGTGCTCCCTCTTCAAGAATATCGAATGTTAATGTTTCAGAAGCATAACATTCTACAGAAGTTATTTCTACCCAATATTGCCCAATTTCAAGATCAGAAGAACTTACTGGTATTACAACTTCTTTTTCAGTTGTTGGGATAATCATATCATTTGAAAATTCTACTTGTTTGATTATGCTTATTCTGTCTCTATCCCAAATATCAATTTTGATTGTTGGATATAATCTGATATTGCCTTGATTATAAATATTTAACTTGAACAGAATTTCATCCCCTTTCTCAGCAGATTCCACATTAAAGTTCCATGCCCTACATAGAGAATATTCTACATCTGTAATCTCTACTTCAGTATATAAATCCAACGCAGCATTTATTATTCCAGTTGCTTGCCCCTCTGCTCCTTTAGAATCGCTGGCAGTTGTAACCCTTAAGAATCCAGAATAATTTCCATTAGGCATATCGGCTGGAGGCTGTATAATGACTTTTAGATAATGAGGATTTCCTTTAGAGACTTCAAATTCTTTTTCATCAAATGAAATCCATTCGGCTATCTCTCCTCTTGGAGATAAACTCGCTTGTATTGGCTCTTCAGAATCTATCGTTATTATCACTGTTCTTTCAGCGTAACCCCCCCTTAAAACGTCTTTGAAATAAATATTCGCGGGACTTATACCAATATTTGCAGAAGATATAAAAGACAATAAAAAAGTAAATACTAAAAAAATCATGCCTATCTTAAATTCGTTTTCTATTTTTCTCATTTTAATCTCCAGGTGCACTTACTGCACCAAAAATTATATTTCCTTGGCATTCTCCAGAAACTTGGGAAGGAACATATATCCTCCAATATGTTGAATTTACTGCTTCATTTTGAATATCTTCTTTTCTGTAATCTAAATCAAATTTCTTAATTTGTGGAGAAGAAGTCAAATTTACATATTTTGTTTCAAATTCGCTTAGGCTAATTGCGCCAGGATTTGAATTAGTAAGATTAAATTTTTCATAATCAATTGAAATATTGCTTGTCTCTCCTTCAAATGTACAATTCATTGCATACCCGTCGTTTTCTTGAAATGCATAACCGCTTAATGATAAATTTATTTTAACATTTCCATAATTAGTCACATTAACCTCGCTCTCCCTAGTCACAGATTCTCCTCCAAATAAATCAAAATTTATAATGGAATCTACTCCTAATGCAAGCAAAGGATTTATGAATGTTATATCTCCTTTTTTAGAAACGATAGAGAGGTTATCTTGTATTGCGAGAGTACAATTCCAATTCTCAGAATTTGAATAATAAAATATATCAAATTTACATATTACTTCTGCTTCATTTTGATTTCCATAGGAATAGTTTATCTCACAACTATTATTTGTATAATGATAATTATTATCATCTAAATCGTTAAAATAAGAATAAGAATTATCAAAAAATACTGCGCTTGCATTAGTCAAAGAAGTTTCTCCGTCATATTCATTTATTATAGAAACGCATCTAACTTCTTTTACATCTGCAGGAATTAAATCAACTTCATTTTCAGGAAAGTTTAAATCATCTTCAACATATAAATTAGTTATATTTGGAGGAGAATTTAAGGTAATATTTCCAACAATATCATATCCAAAACCCCCAATAGTTACGTTTTTCTCTTCAGAAACATAATTATCTCCATTATTTACTACTTTTAATGTCAAGATATTTGTGATATTACATCCGCTTTCAAGAAGTTCACAATCAATCATATATATACCACTAGTTCGTGAATTTCCGCTTGGTCCAATTATATCGCTTACATTCTCTTCTAAACCTATTTCAGAATTCCAAAGAATTATCATCTTTCCGTCAGGACTTGTTCCGTCTTTAGCATTTTCAACATATCCAACAATATAATGTGCTGCAGAGCACACTTGGATAAGCAGAATCATGACAATTACATTTAATGATAAAATCTTTTTCATCCTAAATTTAACTTTACCTCCTTTGTTGAAACTATTTCGTAAGTCATGTTTGGAAGTATTGGAAAATTCTCGCCTATCCCTCCAAAAACATTTACATATCCTTTTTCTTCCTCATTTTCGGTATAGCTTATTGTAGCAATTTCTGGAAATAATTTGATTAAATCTTCAACATAAATTGGTGTAAATTCTAAACTTGTATTAATTATGTTCTTACCTTCGTTTAATCTTATTCCCTCTTCAGATTTAAATTCTTCAGCAAAAATTACTCCTGTTACAACAATTCCAAAAATTAAAATAAGTATTATCAATAATAATTTATTCATTTTTCATCCTCCACAACAATTATTTTTTTATTAATTGGATCAAATTTCAAGATTATTTTTGCACCTTCTTTTAAATTAAGAGTATCTACAATAGCCTTAGGTATTTTTATTCTGTGTCCTTTTTGTATTTTATTATCTTTGAAAGTTATTTCCACCATGTACTTTTTAAAGGTTATATAAAGTATATACTTAACCTCTTTTAATACTAATAAAGTACTTTTAAAAGTATTTAAATCTTGCCTTTATTAAGGGTTTTATATTACAATAATATATAAAAATACTTAACTTCAATTAATGGGATGAAAAAGGGGCTAATTAAAGCAGGGGTTGTAGGTTTTTTATGTCTAGCTTTTTTTTGTATTATTTTCTTTTCTCTATTCTCTTCAGCCTATTCAAATAAAGAAGAAATTCCAGAAAATTACGAATTATTTACTTTTGAGGAAAATCAATCTTTCATACTCAACACAACTATCTTATTTGATTTTGTAAAAAAAGGAAATTATAAATTAATCATCATAACTCCTTCAGGAGAAAGGATTTCTCGTATTTCCACTAATGATAAATTTTTTCTTTCTCTTACAGAAGAGGGGGCATATTCTTTAATACTAAAGAGGGGAAATGGAAATAAATTCTATGCTTTTTTTGTAATTTCATCTGAACCAGAACCAGGACCCAATCCAGAAGAACCAATTCAAGAACCAGCCGAAATAAATAAACCTGTGGAATGGACTAAAACAATTTCAGAAGAGAATTTGACTAATTTAATAGAAATACCCCCTGTAATTAATTTAACCCTGACAGATGTAACAGGAGAAAAAATAAATTATACTTTAATAAATATTGAAGGAAAAAATTATATTAATTTAACAGATTCATTGCAAGAAAATATTTCTGGTGATATTAAAATAGAATACATTACTGAACCCCCAAAAGTAGAAGAAACAATAATCTCTGAAACTGTTAAAGAGATTGTAGTTTCTTCTCCAGAGAGTATATCTTATACAAATGTCCTTTCCTATACTTCTTTACCTAGAGAAATTTCTGATTTGAGTTTAGTACAGATATACTGGAGGGAACAGGATACTTACTTAGATTTTGTAGCGAGCGATACAAACAATAATGGGCTTTTTGATTTTGTTGAATGGACTGTACCTCATTTGTCTACCCAAACATTTGAAATAATAGTTATAACTAAAGCAGAGCATTTGGATTCAAACAAAAATTTTATATCAGATATCTATGCGCAAGTTAAGGAATTAGATGACTCTTGGTCAGAAATAATAAATGCAGAAGAATATGTAAGAGTTACATTTGAAATTCCATTAAATAGCACTAGAGATATAACTGTTTTTCCTAGAATAATTTCAGGGAACCCCACAATTGAGATTTATGAGAGTAATGGTGTTGAAAAAATAGCTGAATTTACGTCTCTAACATATAATGAATACAATAAAGTATATTTAACGAATTTAATAGGAGAACAAGACACATTTGATTTAAAGATAAAAGGAGGAAGTTTACAATTCGATCATATAATAGATCCTCAAATAAATTATAATGTTAATTCAACTATGAGGGCTTATTGGGGAAGGCCTACTTCTTCGAGTAGGTGGTTAGCAGGAACAAATTCAACTTCTTCTCAATATGCGAATCTTGCAACAGAAAACTCAGTTTATGCTAGAAATGTTATGCCCTCCGGGACATCTAATGATTATCCTTTTTACAGATTTAATTTTACAATAAATGAAGATCTTAGTTGGATTACTTCAATTTATGTTAAATTTACAGGTTATGATAATGCATCAGAGACAGGAACAGTCTATGTATGGAGATTTGGAAATAGCACTTGGATGCCAATAGGAACAACTCCTGCAGCTAATGGAAACATTACTAGGAATTTTACTAGTGACTTTTCTAATTATCTAGATTCAAATGATCAATTCATTGTTCTTTGGGAAGGTGCAGCATATGATGCAGGAGATGCAGTTATTATAGATGAAGTTAGATTAATTGTCCAATATTTAGATAGGATATCTCCTACATTCAGCATCATACCTCAAAATGCTTCAATTTTCTATGGAAATGAATCTTTGGGAGTGGATTTTGACGCAACAGATGAAACTGGATTTGGTTATTATTCTGTTAATGATACAAGATTTTCAATAAAGATC
>DAHVOT010000009.1 GCA_027318675.1 archaeon
TTATCAAATTTAAGTTAGAGCCCCCTATTCTGCATGTTGCTTGTAGGGATTTAAAGAGAGCTACAGAGATCTTAGAAAAGGCAAAGTTTCTTGGTTTTAAGAGAAGCAGTGTATTAACTTTTGATAGAAATATTGTTGTAGAAATAAACAGTAGTGAAAGATTTGAATTCCCTGTGATTAAAAACGATAAGATGCTTGTAGATGATGAATTTTTAAAACTTGTTCTTGAGATGTCTAATTACAAGATGGAAAGAGGTTGGGAGAAGATTAAAAGATTAGAGAAAGCAATTTAATTTATATTTTATAACAACTTTTAGACTGCAATAATCTATAAAAAGCAGATTTATCCTAATCTTTCATGGCAAATGGAAACTATTATGCTAAAAAATTATCTAAAGAAGAAGTTATTTCTAATTTGAACAATTTTTTGGATATTATAAGAAACGATTATGCTTTTTTATGGGATGGTGATCAGAGTTTAATTTCTAAATACGGAAGATTTAATACAATGGAAGCAAGAATGAACTCTGCCAGTAGAAGAGATAAATTCCAGAAAATTATTCCTATTGATAACAATCTCCCTTGTTTTAATAATGATGGATTTGATTCTCTTGCGATTATTAATCATGGAGGAGATTTTAAATTCTATTTAGAGAAGCAAACCCCTAATTCTGTTCTTTATGAGGAAGGTAGTGAGGTTTATAATGCATTGTCAAAGCAGTTTGATATACATTCTAGTTCGTGTATTAATTCTTGGGCAAGGAATATATATGAAAACTTAGAGATGATTCTTAATAAGGATTCTAATAAAAAACTTGAGAATTTAAAAGATAAACTTAAAATTAATTAATATTCTATCCTTTCTTTAATTAAATAAAATTGACATGGAAATATATTCCTTTTGATGTTTAAATCTTTTTTATAAAGGTCTTTGATTACTTCCATTGTTGCGGGATTACCATAATCTATCCCTAAATATTGTGGGAGATCATTTTCTCTTCTTGAGAGCGTGAATTCTATCTCTGCTCCTCTTAAATAAGATTCTAAACATGTAGGGAGATTATTGAATTCCTTGAATTCTGCTGTTTCTTCTAAGAGTATATTTTTATTGGATTTATTTTTTGTTATTATTGAAAAAGGTTTTCCCAACGGTTCTAAGTTTGTTAATATCTTGTTTATTCCTTCAATATTACCTTGATAATATCTCCCTTTCTTTTTTATTGTTATAATCTTGATATTTGGAAGATAAATTATTTCACTTTGCATGATTTTTTTGAGTTGTTTTAGTATTTAAGAATTTATTTTATTGAAAATATAGTGTATTTTTTCTCATTTTATAGTAATATTATCTATTTTTTATTTCCATAATTCTTATAAATAAACGATTTTTATTTTCTTTATGAAAATCTGCTTAGTGGATTATAATATAGTTGAAAGGAGGACAAAAAAGAGATGGTTTTAGATTTTGCAAAAGAAGCAATAGCAAACACTGCTACACACAGTATTAACTTTGATGAGTTAAAAGCTGGAAAAGCTAACATAAAGGTTATTGGTTGTGGTGGTATGGGTAGTAACGCTGTAACTTGGCTTTTTAACAAAGGTATAAACGGTGCTACAATCTATGCTTGTAATACAGATGCTCTTCATCTAAGTGTAACTAAAGCTGATGAGAAAATCCTTATTGGTAAGGAATTAACTAGAGGCCTTGGTGCAGGTGGAAAACCAAAAATAGGTAGAGAAGCAGCTAAAGAAGCTTTGTCTGAACTTAAGAGAGCAGTAGGAAGTGCAGATATGGTTTTTGTATTAGCAGGTATGGGTGGTGGAACAGGAACAGGTTCAGCTCCAGTTATAGCTCAAATAGCTAAAGAATCAGGTGCAGTTGTTATAGGTGTTATAACAATGCCTTTCGAATCTGAAAAAGCTAGAGTAGATAAAGCAGAGTTTGGATTGCAAGAATTAAGAGAAGTTACTGATACTTGTATAGTATTAGATAATAACAGACTCGTTGATATCGCAGGTCAATTACCAATTGAGCAAGCATTTGCAGTTGCAAATGAACTTGTATCTACTATGATTAAGGGTATTGTTGAAACAATTACATTGCCTTCATTAATCAACTTAGATTATGCTGATGTTTCAGCAATAATGAAGAATGGTGGAGTATCAGTTATTGGTATTGGTGAAAGCGACTCTCAGGACAAAGTTAATGAAGCAGTTAGGCAAGCCCTTACTCATCCTCTACTTGATGTGGATTACAGAGGTGCTAGCGGAGCATTGATTCATGTAACTTGTGGACCTGACTTGAAATTAGAAGAGTTTGATCTTATCGGTAGAACAGTTTCAGAAAACTTAGGCCCAGAAGCTCAGGTTATTATTGGTGCTAGAATCAGCAAAGATTTTGCTGGTAGAGTTAGAGTTATTACAATAATGACTGGAGTCAAGTCTCCATACGTACTTGGAAAGGATATTGAAGATTCTTATGGTTCATCCCCTTCAAGAGAAGTTAGTGACTTGGGTATAGAGGTTTGGAGATAAACTTTGATTAATTTTTAATTTATTTTTTATTGTTTTTTGAGGGAGGTTTTCCTCCCTTGAGAATTTTTTAATTTTTTTGAAATTTATTATAACAATTATTATAAAGTGTATTTTCTATTAATATTAATGGGAAAAAATACTCCTGAAAATTTGGCTAAGATTCTTGAACTTGATTCTTGTAAAGCAAGTATATGCGCAATAAAAGGAATAGATGTTATAGATAATGATAACTTTATTTTAGAAAAGAGAAATTTAATTATTGAATATATGCAATTAACAGGAGATAATTTAGGATTTATAAAAAGTATAAAGGGATGGATTACAGGAAAATTGAAATTAAACGGAAAGCAAATAGAAAATTATCAACATGAATATGCAAAGGATATAGATAATTATAATTTAAGAAATTTTTATACAGATGTAGATTAAGCACTTATCTTAGGTTCTTCTTTCATCTTTTTGTTTCCGTATTTGTTGAAGTATAAAACAGCATCTAAATCAATGTATCTTTTTTCTTTTGGTTTTTCTAAAGGGTATCCTATTGGAAACATCGCTTCAACTTCTATTTCTTTTGGAATGTTTAAGATATCTTTAACTTGTTCATCTATGAAATGTCCAACCCAGCATGTTGCTAATTTGCATTCTGTTAATCTTAAAAGAAAATTTTGTATTGCTGCTCCTGCCTGCTGTTTAAGGTAGTTTTTTCCACGGTCTCCATAAGCTGTTTCAGTTCTTCCAGGAGTTGTGCATACAACTACAACATATTTTGTTTCAGCTATAAAATCCTGTTGTGCTGCTTCTGCAAGTTTTTGTATTTTTACTTCATCATCAACCAATATAAATTTCAAAGAAAAATTATTTCCAGCCATTGGAGCATATCTTGTTGAATCAATACACTCAATTATTTCTCTCCAATTTGGTTTAGAGGACTTGAATTTTCTTATACTTCTTCTTGCTTTGATTAATCTTTCAACACCCATTAAATAATGTGGAAAATCAATTATTTAAATTTAAGGTTTTGTGTTTTTATTCTTTCAATATATACATTAATAATTAATAATGCTTAAAATAGGTTATATTTTAGAATTTGTATGATACCTAAAACTCTACAACAAGTTTCTGTATCTTATAATTCAGATATTGAAAATATCCCCGGAGAATTAATTAGGATTGCCAACAAATATAATTGTAAGGGTTTTCAGTCCAAAGGGACTCCAGATTTAAAAAATTTAGGAATACATATTTATGATTTTTCTTGGCCAATTCTTCAATCTGAAAATGCACTTAATTTTGCAAGAGAAGTTAATAATCTTGAAAATACGGTTGGAATAGATTTACAAGAATTTTAATTTTATTTTCTTACTTAAAACTAATCTCTCCTCCTCCAATAACTTTATCTTTGTCATAAATTACTACGGCTTGTCCTTCACTTACTCCTGTTATCGATTCATTCAGGATTATTTGAAATTGTTTTGTTTTTTTGTTATAATTTAATATACTTGGGAGTAATTCTCCAACATGACGTATTCTTGAAAATATTTTTGTGGGATTTTTTTGAAAGGTCTTTTCTTTTTCTGAAATTAAATGTAAATCTTTTACAATAATTTCTTTTCTGAAATTTAAAGGATGATTTTCAGGAGCAGCAGTAATTGTGTTTGTTTTAATATCTTTTTTTGCAACGTACCATTTAGAAGGTTTTGTTTGATTATCTCCCCTATCTATTTCAAACCCATATCTTGGACCTAATCTTTGTCCTATAGTATAATAATAGATTCCATCGTGTTCTCCAATAACTTTTCCATTTGGGTCAACAATTTTTCCTTTCTTTGGTTTTATTTTCTTTTGTAGGAATTTCTTGAGGTTAACTTTTCCTACAAAACATATTCCTACAGTCCCTTTTTTATTATAATTTGGAAAATTGTTTTCTTTTGCAATTTCTCTTATTTGCTCTTTAGTATATTCTCCTATTGGAAATAGGCAATGAGAGAGCTCTTCTTGAGTTATTTTATACAAGAAATATGACTGATCTTTTGATTCGTCTTTTCCTCTTAAAAGCTCATATATTTCTTTTTTATCTTTGTTTTTGCTTTTTTTTACCCTAGCATAATGTCCTGTTGAAATTAAGTTTATTTTTCTTTTTTGTGCTTCTTTTAAAAGAAGAGGAAATTTTATTTTTTGATTACAATCTATATCTGGATTTGGTGTAATTCCTTTTTTGTATTTTTCAAACATTTTGTTTATGACTTCTTTTTTATATTGTTTTTCAAAATCAAGAGTTATTAATGGAATATCTAACTGTGAAGCTATCTTTAATGCCATTTTTCTTTCAGTTCTCCAGGCACATCTTCCTGTTAGAGGGTCTTTGGTATCAGACCAATTTTTCATGAACGCTCCAATTACTTCATAACCTTGTTTTTTAAGAAGAAAAGCTGCAATACTTGAATCTACTCCTCCTGACATCGCTAACAATACCTTTATTTTTTCATTGTTTGTTTTTATTTTCATTGTTTAATAATAAGATTATTGGTTAAAAATGTTAGTAAATTTTATTGAAAAATAAAGCGGCCCGGGCAGGACTCGAACCTGCGACTTCACGATTAACAGTCGTGCGCTCTAACCAACTGAGCTACCAGGCCATTTTTGGCTTTTTGAAAGCTAGCCTTAAGAATTGAAAATTAGAACCTTATTTAAAATTATTGTTTCTTGATTTTACTGTTTTTTCTTATCTTCTTCTCTTCTTTTAGTCCCAGATCTTCTATTGGCTCTATTCTGTGTTTCTCAAGATATGCATAAACATTAGCATGTTTTGAACCTTTTATTAATAATTTACATGCTTCTTCTACATTTCTTATACATTCTGATTCTCCTATTATTCCCAACTTATTTCCAGAAAGCTCAATATAACAATTGCTAAGATTAGAAAGAGTTTTTAGAGCTTTTCCGTCTTTACCTATTACTCTTCCTCTTACTCTCTCAAAATCTTTTTGGTTAGTGCAATCTTTTATGTTTAATATTTCAAATAGAGATTCTTCTTTTTTTATTGAAAGAGCATCTGAAATAGGGAATCCAAAATCTATTGCTTCAATTACTTTTTCTGCAAGATATTCGTCTTCAGGTTCTCCTGTAATTGATATTTCTTTTCCTGTTATATCTATTTTTACATTTAATTCTTTCTCAAGATTTAACTTGTTTTTTATTATCCTTATTATTTTTTCAGAGAGTATTTTTTTCATGTATTTTTATTAAGAGGTTTTTATTTATAAGATTTAGCAATAGTCTTTACAACAAGCAGCATATGTTTCCCAGATTTCATAATAATCTCCTATCTCTATTAATGTGGGATTTTCTGATATTTTTATATATGTTTTGTCATAAACTAAAGGATTTATCGGAGTAACTACATCGTAGATTGTCATACATAATCCATCTTCTGCACTTCCTGGGAATTTTACAAACATTCCTGTTTCTACAATGGATTCTTCTGTTGGAAGATCTTCACTGTCAAATAACATACGTCCTTGTGGAGAAGGCCAATAAGAATCAACTGTCCCTGTGTTTATTACTGTTTCAATATAACAGATTCCTTCTGTAGTACAACTATCTTCAGGGAATCCATATAATAACGTACAATCTCCGCAAGACTCTCCGCAACCATTTGGAACAGGTCCGCATTCTCTCTCTCCACAGTCAGGAGTACATAATTCACACATACCTGTCGCATTACAATTATATCCTAAGCCATATAAGAATTCACAATTTCCGCAAGAAGTTCCACATCCATTAAGAGGAGTCCCACATTCTTTTCCAGTGCAGTCTGGAGTGCATTCTTCACAGTTTCCTAAAGCATTACATATGAAATTTGGTCCAAGAATAGTACATGAACCGCAACTTGTTCCGCATATTGGGTCAGGACCACATGTTCTTCCAGTACAATCAGGAGTGCAATCTGATTGACAAGTCCCTTGATACCCATGATAGCCTTCTGGACAACAAACCCCATTACTACAACTGTCTCCTACTTCACCGCAAGTACCGCAAGTACCGCATCCATTTTCTGGTTCTCCACATTGTATTATTCCATATTCGTTTGTGCAATCTGCTTCTTCTTGTCCATAACATGTTCCTCCTAATCCATCATCACAAGTCTCTCCAATGCAAGTTGTTAATGAACATAAACAATCTGGTTCAATCCCTCCTGTACTTGATTGACATTGCCCATTCACACAATAGGGAGTGCTTGTAGGACAGGTTCCACAACTTCCAGCGCATCCATCATCTCCACAAACCTTTCCTGAGCAATCTGGAGTACACCCAGGATCAATATATCCTCCATCTCCACTCCCACCAGAAGAATAATCATAATAAGTATCTGCAATTTCTCCCATAGTTGATTTTCCTGATTCTGTTAAAAATAGAGGATATACGGATATAGAAATTATATCTCCATAATAATCAACAATAAATGTTTGTGTTTCAAGTTGATCTAAATCAATATTTCTTCTTTCAAATACATGTGTTTCTTCTCCATCAAAGATTGAAAATACAATTCCCTCTAATTCTCCTTCTCCGGGGTTTCTTTTTACTTTTACAACTGTTCCTTGTGAATTTTGATTTACAGACACTATTTCTAAATCAATTGTAAATTTTCCTAGACTTATTAGTTCAGAGTTTTTCTGAATCATATTTTTTAAAACTCCCCAAACTATTCCAATTGCAACCATTACAAGAAGAATTATTATAACTGTGACTATTACTGTAGATAGACCTCTTTTATCTTCCCTTTTCATATTTTAACTTAGTAAATAAGGTTAATAAAAGTTAGGTTTGTATTTTTAGAATTCCTTTTCTTCACTTTTTAAATATCCATTTCTTTTTAACCATTCAACTTGATTTGAAGGATATTTAAAAATAACATCTCCTTTAGTTTTGTCAAGTTCCCAGGGTTCTACTAGGACAATATCTCCTGGCCTTAACCAAAGTTTTCTTTTAAGTCTTCCAGGAACACGAGAGTTTCTTGTTTTACCATCTAAACATTTTACTTTCATTTTATTTCCTCCAAGTCTTTCTTCAATAACTCCTATTACTTC
This sequence comes from archaeon, assembly GCA_027318675.1. Lineage (GTDB taxonomy): Archaea > Nanobdellota > Nanobdellia > Pacearchaeales > GW2011-AR1 > MWBV01. Next base: position 7,623 of record DAHVOT010000009.1, read on the forward strand.
TTCTCCTCTTGGTATTTTTGCTCTTGCTATCTTTATTTCTCCGTTAGGATTATTGTTCTCATTCTCTCCGTTATTTTCTTCTTCAGAAAATTCTTCTGATTCTTCAAATTCGCTTGACATATTTTAGAGAAAATAACGTGTTTTATAAATATATAGTTTGGAATTTGGAAATGTTTATAATTTAGTTTCTTTTATTTCCATTATGAAAAAAGATGATGAACTTCTGGAAGAGAAATCAAGAGAATTTCTTAGATTAAGAATTGAAGAAGATCCGGATAATTTAGGATTTAATCCAAGAGAGATTAAAGAATTTTTTAAATATGTTAGATTTGTTAATTATTTATTAGAGAAAAAATATCTTGCTGAGAAAGATTTAATTAATAAAGAAGAAGTTACTGTTAAATCTGTTCGTTATGTTTTAACTAATGCTGGAAGGGCATGGGCATATAGATAATTTTTATTTTTGATTATATAAGAACTAATGCAAAAGGAATTTCATTGATTTTTCTAATTCCTTCTTTAGAAATTATTCCGGCTTCTAATGCAAGTTTTATTGATTTTTCTCCTACAATATTAAATGTTGAATCTTCAAGTTTCATGTCTTTCATTATTTCTAATACTTCCTCTCTTGTGCATTCTTTTCCTTTAAAGAAATTTTCTTTTATATCTAACTGAAAAATTTCTTCTTCGAATTTTTTTCCAATTAATTCTTCATCACAAATAGCCACAACATCCCTGTAGGATTTTATAATGTTTACAAACATTTTTACAAGTATTTAGTAACCCTTTTTAGCTTCACCTGTCTTCATAGCTTTTTCTGCTTTGTCAGCAGACATCATAGCACACATAACTGTTCCGCAATCAGGACATTTTCCTTTAGCCATAAATCCGCCTTTAGCTGTTTGAGTCATTACAGCATCTTTCATTTTTTGTCCTTTCTTTTTACATTTTACACAATAAGCTTCAACCATTTTTTTACCTCCCTTATTAATTTAATTGGGACAAGGTTTTCAAGAAAATTTGTTTTATAAATATTTAGATTTTATTTTTTGTTATATTTTTTATTAAAAATCTATTAATTCTGGATTAATGTCGAAGAATTAATTATCTGTAACAGTTGTTTTAATCAGGTTAGCGCTTATAAAAATATTAAATTAAATCTTGTCTCTTACAGGATGTTTTGCACCGCAAGCAAGACAATGCATAAAGCTTAGCCTATTCTCTTTTTTAAGTTCAGTGTCTGGTTTTCCGCATTCTTTGCATATTACAAATTCTTTAACATATTGATCTATCTTTGCATTTATTTTTGAACTAGGTATCTTGTTATTTAAAACAAGTCTTTCTCCTTCTCTTTGTCCAGATGTTGCAAGTTCTTTAAGGATAAATTTTTGAAAGTGCTCTGGGTCTCTTCTTATATAAGATGCAATAACAATAAAATTAGTAAGAATTGTTTTTTTACCTTCTATATGTCCTTCTATTACTGGGACTTCGAATCTATCTGATTTTCTTTCAACTACTTTTACCTTATTATAGGCTTCATCAAGTAATTTCTCGTAGTTTTCCATGTTTAAGGTGGTAAATTGCACTATATAAAGTTATATAAATTCCTGAGAGGCTATATATTTATGGTTAGAATTGAAGGTATTAATGCAGAAAAGATACACCTTAAATTAAAAACAAGCAGAACAAAAGGCTTACTTAAAGATATTTTTGGAAAAGAATTTGTTATTGATGAATATTTTAATAGTTTATATGTTCGAAAAAGACCAAGTTTATTTAATTATCTCATTATGTCTTGGCCAAAATCTTTTTTAAGCATTGATTTAAATCTAGATAAAAACAAGTTTAAATTAATTAATGAAAAATACTTTAATAAAACAATTGAGTTTGCAGAAAATTATGAAAAATATTTTGGAGTTGAAGTTAATTTAATAACAGAGTATCCTAGATAATTCTCTAAAAGGTAATTTATTTATAAGTATTTTGATGAAGCTCTTTTTTGTTTATCAAAAATCTTTCTGGATTAACTCCTTCTGTAAAGAGTATTTTCCCTTTTTCAACAATTTCTTCTGATATTACAAGAGGGAGTAAATTAAATTTTGGGAAAAGCATATAATAGTCCCAGTCAGAAAATTTAGTTTTTCCATTGTGATGATAGACTGGAAATTGTTTCATCCAATCCCAGTTTACCAGATATAATTCTCTATATTCTGTTATTTCTTCAAGTTTGTCTGTTTTAATGTTCTTTATCTCTTTGTTAACTCTATAAAACCCCAATCCCCAATATATTTCTGGGAATTTTTTATTGTATTCTAATTGGTGTCCTAAAACTCTCCAGCATTTATGGGTGTATTTTCCATTGGAGTAAAGAATCTTGAATTTTACTTCAACAGCTTTATTTTCATCAATTAAATCAGGTCCTTTATTTGGGTTGACATTCATATTTAGAACATTTGCAGACCAAATTTCATTGTACAGAGGCATTAAAGAATTGAATGTTCTTTCTTTCATTTAATTTTCATTAAATAATCTTTTTTAAGAATTGTTGTGATTTCTGTCTAAATTATCCTAAGTATCTTACTTTTCCAGGGCGAGGTTCAAAGATTATGCCTTCTTCAAGGAATTTCTTTATTTCCTGATTTATTATATCTGGAGAAGTTTCTTTTAATTTCAGAATTATCTGCTCTTTTTCAATTCCTCCACTTTCTTCAGCATCTTTTATTAAATTTATTATGCTGTCTTTTATTGCTACAATCTTGCTTTTTTCCATAGGGGGAGCTTTTTTTAAAGAATCTCCGCTTTTTTCTAGTTCAAGTTTTCTAACTAAAAGATATTTTGTGTTTTGTTCTTTTATTATTTCAGGTTGAATATATGTTTCATTGTTCCAGTGTCTTAGTGTCCCTATAACTAAAACAGTTAACCCTTGAGTTATTTCTTTGAATTTCGCAATGTCCTCTCCGAAAACTTTAAGGCTTATTTGTCCTGAACCATCATCAAGTTTGAAAAAAATATATTTTCTTTCTCCATCACTTTCATATCTATCCACAATATTCCCAATTATATTTACTCTTACTATCTTTTTGTCTCCTAATTCTAAAAAAGAAAACCTTTCATTGTCTATCACTGGTTTTCCTAGAAGTACATCTCCTATTTTTAATTTATATGCAATGTTTCTTTTGAATTGTCCATCTTCTGCCATCTTTTTATATCTCCTAAAAATTTTAAGTGTTTATAAGGTTTTATGAGTTAGAAAACTCCAATATATCCTTTTTTTGGTTTGTAAATCTCATTATCTTTTACAAGCCTGTTTATTATATCTTCTAATTCATCTTTTTCCATTCTTCCTTCAAGTTCTTTTTCAAGTTCTTCATAAGGAATCATCTTACCCATTTTGCTTTCAAGAGCAGTTATTGTTTCTTTTACCATGAATATCCTGTTTCTTTGAGAAGAAGAAAATTTTCCTGAGATTTTGTCAATATCAAAAGTTTTTGATTCGTAATCATATCCTACTTGCATTAAATAATATTTCATTAATTCTATTGCTTGTTTTGCATCTTCCCTTGAAACTTCTTCACTTAATCTTAATCTTGCTGAGGCTTCAGACATTCTTACTAGTGCTTGCAATTGTCTTGCGGAAATTGGGATTGGACGCATTGCACTTTCGGACATAACTGGTTTGTTTCTTAATTCAACATAGAATCTTTTTAGTTCTTCAACTGCTTCTGTACTTAATCGTGGATTTACTTTTTGTTTTGCATATGCTACGTATTTTCTTAATAAACTCGAATCAATTAAAACTTCTTTTGTTTCTTTTTGATGTTCTCTTAATACATGTGCTGCAATTCTTTCATCTTTATTTTTGTCAGGTAAATCTCTTAATGTGAAAATGATATCAAATCTGTTTATTAAAGTTGGAGGTAAATCTATTTGTTGTGGTATTGGCATGAATGGGTCAAATCTTCCAAATTTAGGGTTTGCAGCAGCAAGAACAGATGTTTGTGCTTTAAGTGAAGCTTGTACATTTGCTTTTGAAATGGTTACTGTTTGTTGTTCCATAGCTTCGTGCATGGCGCTTCTATCTTGCGGATCCATTTTTTCTAATTCATCAATACAAACCAAACCTTTATTTGCTAAAACCATTGCACCTGCTTCTAGACTCCATCCTTTTAGATATTCGTCTCTTACAACTGTTGCTGTAAGTCCTGCTCCTGAAGCAGATTTCCCAACAACATATCTTCCTTTTGGAGAGATGTTTGACATGAAAACTAATGTTACACTTTTTGCTACACCTGGGTCTCCAATTAATAAAATATGGATATCTCCTCTTGACTTTGAGCCATCTGACATTTGTTTTTGAACTCCACCAAATAATTGAAGGATTAGTGCTTTCTTTATTTCTTCATAGCCCCAAACACTTGGAGCAATACTTTTTGCTAAGTTTTCAAATATTTTAGGATCTTCAGATAATTCATGAATTTGTCTTTCGTCTTCATCGCTTATGTCTAATTCTTCAAAGGTTTCTTCCATAGGAATTATATTGTTCGCTTCAACTGCCAATTCAAATCTTGTTGATAGACCTCCTGTTGAAAGTGGTACAGGAACTTCTTTTAGAATTCCAATAACTTTTACTTTAGCTCCTGGAGTTGTTTTATCTTCCATTTTTGGTTCAACTAAGTCTTCTTTAACAAAAACATTCATCCTTTTTGGCTGTTCTCCTCCTGAAAGAGATTCAGGAGATTCTTCAATAACTAATCTTTGAGTATCAACCATATCTTTTGAAATTAATCTAAATCCTCCTCTTCTTCCACAAGAACATCTTGTAGGTTCTCTGAATTTTTTTTCAATTTGCAATACAGAGATTATTGTCCCGCAACTTGGACATTCAAATTTAGCATTTACAACTTGGGGACGCACATCTGAAGCTTGTCTGATTATGCCTTCAAGAATTACAAGTTCATTCAAATGTTTTGAACGTATATTTCTTATTTTTATCTGATGTGCTTCAGAGAGATTTTTTAAACGAACTCTTGCATTTTTAACTAATCCTAATTCTTCTACAGCTAATTCTATTACACTTAAAGTCTCTTCAGGATTAATCATTATTTCATCAGAAAGTCTTGTTGAGAATTCTGTAAGTTTCATAAAATCTATGAAAACTACATTTGTTTTTTTACGTATTGATTCTCCTAAATCTTCTTTATTTGCATTAAAGAAATTTTTTGCTTCAATTATCAATTCTTCTGATTTAGGCTTCTTTTTTTGTCCCTCTTCTGGATTACTTGCTGCAGAATAATCCTCTTCTGAATAATTATTACTATCTTCCATTAATTTTAGATAGAAAGGGGTTTTTTATAAATTTGTATGTACTATAAAGTGTATTCTTATTTATAGTTTTTAAGAGCAGTTTTTACATTCTTTAGAAGTTGTTCCATACTATCTTCTAATTGCTGTTTGTTTTTTGTTCCTGTACATACTAATTTTCCGTTTGAGAAAAGAAGGAATGTTGCTGTCGGTTCAATTAATTTGTATACTAAACCCGGAAATTGTTCTGGTTCATATTCTGTGTTTTCCATCTCTAAAGCAAGGAAATTAAGATTTAATTTTAACTCGATGCTTCCAGATGCAACTATATTTTGAACAGTTATTTTTGGTTTTCCTGTAATGTTTACACTTATTTTCTTAAGTTGCTTTATTACAGCATCTATTACTTCTCTTACTTGAGTTAAAGACTTTGTACCTGTACACACGAGATTTCCTGAAGAAAAAACTAGGACTGCAGATTTAGGTTCTTTTATTCTTAAAACCAAACCTGGAAATGTCTCTGGATTATATTCTGTGTTTGGCTGGGTTCTTGCTAATTTTGTTAAAGGAACAGGTTTTCCTAAAGAAGCAGTTGCTACAATATTTTGTATTTTGTAATTGCTTTGTCCTTGTGCCATTTTAATGATTTATAAAGAGAAAATGGGTTTATAAAGGTTTTTAAGTAGTTCGTCGGTTGTTCGAGGTAGATTTATTTCTTCTTAAAATTTTTATTTATATAATCAATAAGTTCACTTCCTTTTATCTGCACACTTGAAGGTCCTGTTCGTATATAAAATTCTTCTTCATCTATTGGAGATTTTATAAATACAGGAGTATCACTTTTTTCACAATTTATTATTAATAATGTTTTATTTTCTATTTCACTGAATTTGAAACTTATTAAACTGAAAAATTTCTTCCCTATTTTTGTTTTTAGTATATTTGTAAGATGAAGAGAGTAGGCATCTTTATTCTGGAATTTGTCTTTTTCTATGCCCATTATTTCTCCTGAATCTGATGTTCCTATTATGAGCGTTCCTCCTTGAGAATTCATAAATGCTGCAATTGTCTTTAGTACAGAGTATTCTATTTTTCTGTCTATTTCATTTGTATAGAGATTTGTTCTTAATGTTGATTTAAATTCTAGGTTTTCATTTTCTCCTCTTTTTATTAGAGTTAAAATTTCTTTTTTTATTTCTTCTGATTTATCAAATAAAACTGGATTTTTTTCAGTTATTTTTGTTACAATATTGCCAATTATTCTTAGATGGTATTTCATGTATATATATCCAATTACAGAAGAGATAAATGCCCCAATAATTACAAAACTCATTGTCTGCATAGAATAAGTATACAAATCTGAAGAGAGGGGTTGATTTAAAATTAATTTAAGATAATACTTTGCTATTTCTATAATAAATCCAAGAGAAACAGCAAAAGTGAATGAAAAGATTGTTATTAGAAGATAATTCTTTTTTATTTGGTGTGAAGAATAAAGCATTGAAAGAACCATAAATCCTATTATTGCTATTGCTACTCCAAAAATTATTGGAGTTATAATTCCCCCAGCTTTTCCTAAGAATATTGTGATTATGGAGAATGCAAGGATAATCCACTCAAATTCAGAAGGTATTTTTATCTCATATTTTTTTACTACTTGAGGTGCAAATACTAATATTAGCAGAAAAATGTTCGTTGAAACTAAATGCCAAAGGTGATTTGAAATGCCGTTTATTATAGAGATTATTAAAATTAATTTTATTGAAAGTAAGAGGTATTTTTTTGTTTCAGACATACTAATTTGAAAACTAAAAACTATTTATACTTTTATTTTGGCCAGTATTTTTCAGGGAATTTTTCTGAATATTCATCTTCTTCTTGAGGTTTATTTGTGTTTTTTGGTTTTTTTTCAGATTTAAAATTGTGAGTTTGGTCTGAACCATAATATTGTTCTATTTCTGAAGGGTAATTAGGGTCGTTTTTATAATGTTTATCTTTTGCTTTTGGGTTTTCTTTATACTTGGGTTTTTTTCTGAATATTCTTTTTATTAAATATAAAGATAATTGAAATGCTGCAAAAATTAATATTCCAATTAATATGGGGACAATTATATTTTTTCTTTCGCACGCTTGAGTTAATTCTGGCCTTGATTCAATTGTTCCGCAGTTATTTAAATCCGTACATGTTCTTGTTCTTATTCCTTCTTTTGGACATTTTTCAGGAAAAAATTCTGAGCATTTCCAGTTAGGGGTACAATTTCCATCTTCTGTTGCATTCCCAGTTATATTTGTGTTTTTTAAGATTAACAGCACTGTAATTGTCAAGAGAATTATTACGAATGAAATAATTATTATCTTTTTCTTTAATTCTTTAAATGATTTTTTTTCTTTTACCTTTCCTCTTTTTTTCATTTTTATATAACTCGTTTTTATTTTAAATAATCTATGTTTTTGTTTTTTTGCTTTTGAACCTCTTCTTCAATTTCTTCTATATTTGCTATCTCAGAAAGATGTTTGTCTGGACGTAATGCAGTTATTCTTGGGAATCTTAAAGCCCATCCTGAATTGTAATTTGGAGATTGTTGGATCTCTTGATAAGTAACTGCCACTATTATTTTTGGTTTTATTTTAACATCTTTTCCTTGTTCTTTTATTATTAGAGGTTTTAACAAATCATTTAGTTCATTGAATGAAACTCCTTCTTGTTCGTCTTTCTCTTTTATCCCTGTTCCTACTTTTCCTATTTCCAGAAATTCTGAATCTTCTTTACTTTTACAAGAAAGAATAAAGCTGCTTAACCAACCTGAGCGTTTTCCTGTTCCATATTCTGCACCTGTTATAACTAAATCTAAATCTTTTTCAGATGGTTTAACCTTTAACATATGTCCAACCCTATTTCCTGGCTGATATGCTGTTGAGAGATTTTTCATCATTACCCCTTCTTGATTATCTTTGAGTGCTTTTTTATAGAATTCTTCTGCTTTGTTTAAATCATCAGTTATTATCTGTTTTGAAGAAACAATTTTATAAGGTGTTTCTTTTATGATTTTCCTTATTGTCTGAGAACGTTTTTCAAATGGTTCTTTGATTAATGATTTCCCATTGTAGTAAAGAATATCAAAGACATTTATTTCAATAGGAAGCTCTTCTTTTATTTTTTCAATATCATATTTTCTTCTTATTCTTTGGGAAATTGCTTGGAATGGAGTGTATTCTTTTGTTTTTTTATCGTATCCAATTGCTTCACTATCTAAAATAAATGAGTTTCCTTTAACATATTTTTCAACATATTCAACTGCTTCTGGGAATTGTTTAGTTACATTTTCTAGTTTTCTTGTAAATAATTTTATCTCAGCATCTTTTTTGTGAATTATTAGCCTGAATCCATCATATTTATATTCTATTGCACAAGGTTTTCCAACTGCTTTAAATCCTTCTTCAATATTTTTTGCTTTTTGTGCAAGCATTGCTTTTATTGGTTTACCTACCTCTAAACTTATTTTATCAAATTCACTTATTTTTCCTTTTTTTGAAATCAAGAATATTTCTGCTAAATCATTTGAATTGTCGATTGCTTCTTGGATTATCTTTGAGGATTCTTTATCTGAGTTAAAGAAGGCTTTTACAAGAGCCTCTCTTATTGTAGATTCTTGAATGCCTATTCTTAAATCTCCTATGAGGGTTCTAGTAAGATAAAGAGACTCTATTGGGGAAGCAGAAGTTAATAATTCAATTATGAGAATTAATTTTTTGTCAATTGTCCCTTCTCCTTCAAGTTCTGGAAGTTTTCTTAAATTTTCAAGTACCTTTTCTGTTGTTAAATGAGATTTTGTGAATAATGTTGATTGTTTTTTGCTATGAATTAATTTTTCAGCTACTTTTCCTAAATCTCCTATTTTTTTCCATTCTTGCACTATTTTATCGGGAGGATTTCCAGAAGCCTTTGAAATTGCTTTTATAACAAGTTGGTTGCTTATTCCAATTTTTCTTTCATCGTAATTTGGATATATTTCACCATTTAGGAGATAGAGTACATCCTTGTCTTTTTCATGTAGATATTCAAGAAATCTTGATAAGATGTCTATCTTTTCTAATCTTTTTGTTGTGCTTCCAAGAGATTCATAGAGTTCTGCAAGTTTACTATATAACATTAATAAATAATGAAGAAGATGTTTTTAATTATTCTTATTTATTGATTTTCAAATTTCCACAATCCATGAAGATTGCAATATTCTCTTGCTGAAACAGGTTTGAATGAGAATTTTGCTTCTGGTTTTGAATCTGGTTTTAAGAATACTTTTGCTGTTTCTCCTGTTTCAGATGTTGCTTCAATCCACTCGATGTAATGTTCTGCTGTCATAGGGTGAGCAACTGAGCCTATCTTTACCTTTTTACCTTCAATCACAGGAACATGTTTTTCTTGAGAAGCATCGACTGTGTTTTCTTTTTGTAATTTCATAGGTTGTCCACAGCAGATTAATACTCCTCCTCCAGCGTGTACAACTTCAACTATATTACCACATACTTCACATTTGTAAATTTCTTTTTTTTCTACCATTCTGATTATTTTTATAAATTAATAATTTTCTTCTAAAATCTCGTAATAAGATTGGGGATGCTTACATGCAGGGCATTCATCTGGAGCTTCTTTTCCTTCATGGACATATCCGCAGTTTCTGCATTTCCATCTTACAACTTTTTCTTTTTTGAAAACTTTTTTATCTTCAATATTTTTAAGTAATTTCCTGTATCTTTTTTCGTGTTGTTCCTCAACTTCTGCAATCTCATGGAAGGATTCTGCAACATCTTTGAAACCTTCTTTTAATGCTATTTTTTCAAATTCAGGATAGAGTTTTCCCCATTCTTCATGTTCGCCATTTGCAGCTGCAAGAAGATTTTCTTTAGTAGTACCTATTTTACCTGCAGGATAACTTGCTGTTATTTCAACAGGTAATCCTTGTGATTTTTCCAAATGTTTGAAGAATATTTTAGCGTGTTCTTTTTCATTATCTGCTGTTTCTGTGAATATTGCTGAAATTTGTTCGTAGCCTTCTTTTTTTGCAACAGATGCAAAATAAGTGTATCTGTTTCTAGCTTGGCTTTCACCTGCAAATGCCTTTAGCAGGTTCTTTTCTGTTTCACTTCCTTTTAATTCCATAATTATAGAATAGGTGAGGGGTTTAAATATATTATGTAGAACTGTTATAACTTAAAATTTCATTGATTTTCTCTTGATTTAGTATGTCATATTTTCCTGTCCAACCCTTTATTTTTCCTGTACCTTTTGGATTACCTATTGCCCAAATATTTTCTCTTTTTACGAATTCAGCTAGAGATTTATATCCATATAAAAAATGAACTAATACTTGTATTATTGATTTTTTGTCTTTGTAAATTTGAGTTATATTACTTACTATTAGTTCAGTTGGTTCCCCCCCATTGTAATTAAATCCAAATGCAATATAATCTCCTTTAGCGAGTTCATCTATAGATTTCATATATTTTTGATAGATATTTTATTTTTAAGAATTGTTATATTAAACTAAATATGTATTTATCTATGTAGAATGTATCTTCTTCCAGAAGGAGGATTTGGTTTTTGTCCAGCTCTTCTACTTGGCCTGTTTTTGTTTGTTGGAGATTTATCTCTTAATCCTCTTGATTTCTTAGCAGAGCTTGTAAGTCCTCTTAATGATCTGTCTTTGTTTGTTCCCTTACATATCCAATTTATTGTTGGATCATTCTTTATTTCTGGTCTTTGAGGATCTACGCAGATTACCTCATAGAAATAATTTATTCCATCTTTTCCTATTTCATAAGAATTTAATATTTCAAGATTAGTATATTTATTAGCCACTCTTTGTTCTGCAATCCATTTGTAAGACATCTTTAGGTTTTTTCTTGTGTGCATTCTTTTACCTCTTCTTCCTTTTACAGGTCTTGGTCTTTTGTGGCCTCCTCTTTTAACTCTTACTCTTATAACTACGAATCCTTTTTTGTCTTTATATCCTAATGCTCTTGCCCTGTCTAATCTTAGAGGTTTTTCAACATTTACTTGAGCAGGACCTTCTCTCCATTCTTCCATTCTTTTCATAAGAACTTTTGAATCTGGTTTTTTCCAAGCTTGTTTAATATAATGATACATTCCATGAACGCTTTTTTGAGGTTCTTGGTTTGTTTGCTTCTTAATTTCTTTTGGTTTCTTTTCTGCCATGGATATTTTAGAAAAAGTTCATTTAAAAAGCTTGAGGTTTGGGGTTTAGATGTTTTTTATTTGGAGCACTTATTTAGCAGAACAATTTATAAAGTCCAGTGATTTTTTTTAGTTTATGAAAAAGAGTGTTGTTAAAAAAACAGTTGAAGTTAAAAAAGAGAAGAAAATGAAGTCTGAAGTAAATCTTAATTTTCTTAAAATATCTAAAGATGCAGAAGCTCCAGAATATGCTTTGAATACAGATGCAGGTTTTGATTTAAAGGCTCTTGAAAATGTAAGTATATTTCCTTTTGACCAGAAAAAAGTTAGCACAGGAATTGCAATAGAGGTTCCTGAGGGATATGTGGGGATTGTTAGAGATAGAGCAGGGATTGTTCAGAAAATGAATGTTCATACTGTTGCTGGAACTTTTGATAGTGGGTTTAGAGGAGAAGTTTCAATAATGCTTGTGAATATGAATGATAAAACAGTTGAAATTGAAAAAGGAATGAGGATAGCTCAAATAATCTTAGTTCCAATTGTTAAGGCAAAAATAACTGAAGTGAAAAAACTTTCTTCAACTGAAAGAGGAGATAAGGGCTTTGGTTCTACAGGTATGAAAGAGATTATAAGAGAATTGAATAAGATTTCTAAAAAAGGAGTTTAGGTAACTTTTATAAAAAGTAATAAATGAGGCTGCACAGATTTGAACTGTGGACCCCGGCCTTTCTGATGTATGAACTATATCAGAGCCGTGCTCTAACCAGACTGAGCTACAGCCTCATTACACTTTTTAGAAAAGTAATCTATTTATAAGTTTTGTGAGTTATTAATTTCCTTGAAATTCAAGAACAAGCAAACCTTTTGAAAATTCATAACCTACTATAGGCAAGTTTAATGGTATTGATTTTGAATAAGCTTTTTCTTCTCCAATCGCCTTTAATTCTATGCTGCTTTCTAATGGAGTTATTGTTATATTTTCTATTGATTCGACTCCAGGAATTTCTATTTCATAAATTATTTTATCAGCAATTCTTCTTAATTCTGTTTTTGGTTCTTTTTTATGTAACTTCGAGAATTTTTTTATTTGTTCATCTGAAAATTTCTTGAATTTTAATTGTGTGGATTTTTGTTTTTCTTTTTTTGCTTCTTCTGGTTTTTGTATTCCATTATTCAAATCTACCTCTTTTCCGTTTATCATTAATCTTATTTTTGCTTTAGGGAAAGAATTATTTGGTGAAGCTTGCTTGGACATTTTCATTTCTTTTTCCATTTCTTTTTCAAGCATTTTCATTGTATGAGAAATCATTTTATTCATGAACCCTCCCCCTATTCCTCCAAGCAAAGAGTTGGAAAACATATCTATTTCTGGAGAAGAGTCGTTTTCTCCTAACATCCCAAAATCTTGTTTTTTTCTTTTATTGCTTAAAGGAAAACCACAACTAGGACAAAAGTTGTTTCCTTTGCTGGTTTTTCTTCCACATCTTTGACAAGTTTTTTTCGAGAACATATTTCTTTTATAGAAGATTTGTTTTAAAAGGTTTATGTATAATATATTTTAGAATAATAATGATTATATATCTAGGTTTTTATTTGTTTTTATGGCAGAAGAGAAAAAGAAGAAACCTAAAATGATAAAAGAGATACCTTTGGAATCTGCACATCTTAGGTGGAATGTTGAAAAATCTGAAGATAATTTTTATATGGATGTTCCTCTTGCAAGATATTATCTTGCAATCGTGGATAAAAGAGACGCTTATAGAAAAGAATTAGCAGATAAGATAATTAATACTATAACAGAAAAAGGTTTTTCTGTTTTACCAGTTGGGAGTTCTTTTGAGCTTCAAGTTAAAAAAGGAGAATATGGGCTATTATTTTTGGTATATGATACACTCTTTAAACCTGATGATTTGAAGCTTGGAAATTTGAATA